>JAICVT010000170.1 GCA_025935235.1 Ktedonobacterales bacterium
CGACGGAGTCTCTGGCCCAAACACTGGCGGCAGCGGCAGGAGCTGCGCATGAGCCATGACACGATTGAGCCGCCCGCGCCGGAGCCTGTGGTGGAACAGTCGGCCCCCGAACCGGATGGCGACGGTAGCGCGCTGGACGGGGACAGTCGCCGCCATCTGGCGACGATCCTCAATCAGCCACGCGGCGCGGCGCGCTTCCTGCATGCGCCGCGCTTCCTGCGCATCCTGGGGCCTGGCCTCATCACCGGCGCGGCGGATGACGACCCCTCTGGCATCGGTACCTATTCGCAGACCGGCGCAGCGTTTGGCCCACTGCTGCTGTGGACCGCGCTCTACCTGCTGCCGCTGATGATCTGTGTGCAGGAGATGTGCGGTCGGATCGGGCTGGTGACCCGCCACGGGCTGGCGGGCGTGGTGCGCCGACACTACAGCCGCAAGCTGCTCTTTGCCGCGGTCGTGCTGCTCTTCATCGCCAATACCATCAACGTCGGCGCGGACCTCGGCGCGATGACAGCCTCCATTCGCCTGCTGCTGCCCTGGGCGCCAAGAACGCCGCTGCTGATCGCCATCGCTTGCTTTGTGCTGCTGCTGGAGGTCTTCGTCCCGTATCGCATCTATGCCCAGGCGCTCAAGTTTCTGGCGCTCTCGCTGCTGGCCTATATCGTCACTGGCATCATCATCGGCGGCGACTGGCGCCAACTGCTGCTCGATACGCTGGTGCCGCACATCCAGTTCAACTCCGCCTACCTCACCCTGATCGTCGCGCTGATCGGCACGACCATTAGCCCCTACCTCTTCTTCTGGCAGGCCTCCGAGGAGGTCGAGGAGCAGGACAAGCGCAACCGGGTTGACGGAGGCCGACGCCCCTGGCGCGACCGCGCCATCAAGCTGAAGCTGAAGCGGCTGCGCGCCGACACGCTCTTTGGCATGCTGGCGGCTGAGGTGACGTTCTGGTTCATCATCCAGACGACGGCGGGCACGCTGCATGCCCACCACATCACCTCGATCCAGACGGCGGCGCAGGCGGCGCAGGCGCTCAAGCCGTTCGTCGCGGGGCTGCCTAACGCCGGCCTGATCGCCGAGGCGATCTTCGCACTGGGCATCGTCGGCACCGGCCTGCTGGCGGTCCCGGTGCTGGCAGGCTCGGCGGCCTATGGCGTGGCGGAGGCGTTCGGCTGGCACGAAGGGCTGGCGAAGGTCGTCACGCAGGCGCGCGGCTTCTATGGCGTCATCGCCGCCTCCACGCTGATTGGGCTGGCGCTCAACTTCATCGGGATCAATCCCATCAGCGCGCTGGTCTACTCCGCTGTCATCAACGCGATCGTCGCCGTGCCGCTGCTAGCGCTGATCCTGCTGGTCGCCAACAACCGCTCGATCATGGGCGCTTTCGTCAATGGCCGCCTCTCGAACGTCATCGGCGTCATCACGCTGTGCTGCATGGCCATTGCGGCGGTGGTGGCCATCGTCGCGCTACTTTGATGCAGTGGTCGGCGTCTACACTCTCAGCGGATCTTCGGCGGAAAGCTGGCGGAAAGCTGGCGGAAAGCTGGCGGAAGCTCGCTGGACAAGCCGAAACACGCCTGATACGATGCTGATACGATTCAGGCTGTCCGCCGCGTGCGGATGTCGCCGCGCCGGAGCGCCACAGCGCCCTCCCGCTGTCTCTCCTCCGTCGGCCACACGCCGCCACGACGCCGCTCAAACGAACGCCAAATGAACGCCGAACGCGCCTGCCGGTCGCTGCTCGCCTCCAGCTGGGGCGCCCAACCACGGAAAAGGATCGTCGTCCCATGACGCATGACAACGCCTCGGTTGACTCAGCGCTGGCCTATGTGGACAAGCGCCAGCAACAGTTTCTCGACGAGCTGTTCGAGCTGTTGCGCATCCCCAGCATCAGCACGCTGCCCAGGCACAAGAAGGATGTGCGGCGCGCGGCCAAATATGTCGCCCATAAGATGGAGGCGCTGGGGCTACGCAAGGTCAAGGTCATCAAGACCGAGGGGCATCCGCTGGTCTATGGCGAGTGGCTAGAGGCGCCCGGCAAGCCGACCGTACTGATCTACGGCCACTATGATGTGCAGCCGGTTGATCCGGTCGAGTTGTGGAACAGCGATCCCTTCGAGCCGATCGTGCGCAATGACAACATCTATGCTCGCGGGGCGGTGGATGACAAAGGCCAGATGTATGGGCTGCTCAAGGCGCTGGAGGCGCTGATGCGCGCCTATCACGGCCTGCCAGTGAATGTGCGCCTGTTGATCGAGGGCGAAGAGGAGGCCGGTGGCAATGCGATCGAGGCCTATGTGCGCGAGCATCCACAAAAGCTCCAGTGCGATGTCGCCTATATCGCCGACACCGGCATGCCCGCCCCTGGCATACCATCCATCGTCTATGGCCTGCGCGGCATCGTCTACACCGAGATCGAGGCCAAGGGCGCTAAACATGACCTGCACTCTGGCGAGTTCGGCGGGGTAGCGCCGAATCCGATTCATGCGTTGGCGCTGGTGTTGGCCGGACTGAAGGGCGCCGACGGGCGCATCACCATCCCGGAGCTGTACAGCCGTCTCAAGCCCATCACGCCAGAGGAGCGCGCGCTGTGGGACCGCAGCCCGGTGGATAAGCCCGCGCTGCTGAAGCATGAGATGGGCGTGGATGTGCTGCCGGGCGAGCAGGAGATTGACCCACGTGAGCGGCTGGCCGCGCGCCCCACGCTGGAGGTTCACGGCATTCGCGGCGGCTTCGTGGATGAGGGCGCCAAGACGGTCATCCCAGCGGAGGCGGTCGCCAAGGTCAGCCTGCGCCTGCCGCCAGAGCTGCTCCCAAAGGATGTGTTGCCGCTGCTGCGCCAGCGTGTGGCCGAGCTTTGCCCGCCCGGCGTGACGATGACCGTGCGCGAGACGCACAGCGGCGAGGGCGTCAGTGTACCGCTAGACAACGTCTATATCCGGGCGGCGGAGCAGGCGCTAGAGCAAGAGTGGGGTCGCCCGCCGGTCTTCGAGCGTGAGGGCGGCTCGATCCCGATCGCGGCGCTCTTCAGCGAGATCCTGCATGCGCCGGTCGTGCTGGCTGGAACTGGCCTGCCCGATGACAACATTCATGCCCCCAACGAGAAGTATCACCTGCCCAACTTCTATCACAACATCCGCCAGGCGGTGCGATTCCTCGACATCCTGGGACATGACCCCGCCGTACTGGCGCGTCCTGGCCGCATGAGCGCGAGCGCCAGCAACGGCAGCGGCAAGGGCGAGGCGACCACCGCCAAAGCGGGCGCCCGGGCCGGCGTCAACACAAAGGCGGCGACACAACCATGACCAGACCAGCGCCACAACTCGGCGGCATCTACCCACCTGTCCCAACCTTCTTCCACGACGATGAGTCGCTGGACCTGGAGACGCTTGCCGTCCACATCGGGCGGCTACGCGAGCGCGGCATCGCCAACTTCGTGGCGCTCGGCTCGAATGGCGAGGCGGTTCACCTGGATCGCGACGAGCGGCGCGCGGTCATCGCGGCCATCCGCGCGGCGGCAGGCGCTGAGGCGCAGGTGCTGGCGGGCGCGGGCGGCCAGGCGACCCGCGAGACGATCGCGCTCTGCACGCTGGCGGCGGACGCGGGCGCCGATGTGGCGCTGATCTTGCCGCCGAGCCACTATGGCGGCAAGATGGGCATGGCGGCGCAGCGAGCGCACTTTCTGGCCGTCGCCGATGCCAGCCCGCTGCCGGTGATGATCTACAATATGCCAGCCAATGCGGCGGGCGTTGATCTGGACGCGGAGACGATTATCAGCCTGTCGGCCCATCCTAACATCGTTGGCGTGAAAGATAGCTCCGGCAATGTGACCAGGCTCGCCGAGGTCGTCGCGGGGGCTCGCGAGGGGTTCACGACGCTGGCGGGCAGCGCGGGCTTCCTGCTACCCGCGCTGGTGGTCGGCGCGGCGGGCGCCATCGCCGCGCTGGCCAACATTGCCCCGCGCGAGTGTCTGCGCCTGCTGGAGCTGTATAAGCTGGGCAAACTGGAGGAGGCCCGCGCGCTCCAGGCGCGGCTGATCCCCATCAATACCGCCGTCACGTCAGGCTTTGGCGTGGCGGGGCTGAAGGCCGCACTGCAATTCGTCGCACACTACGGCGGCGAGCCTCGCCGACCGCTGGCGCCGCTGGGCGAGGGCGATCGGGTGCGGCTGCGCTCGCTACTGGCGCAAGCCGACCTGCTCAACACCATGCGCCCAGGCAAATAGCGACGAGCAGCCGCTTCACACAGCACACAACGACGCGCCAACCAGCAGTTGGTTGGCGCGTCTTCACATATCTGGCGTGATCGAGTGAGCGTGAGTCAGAGTGAGGGTGTGGGTGAGACGGAGCCATCGGAGAGGATCGGCGCGATCTCTGGCAGGTCCATGCTCTGACGCCGCCCCGCGTGTGGCCCAGCATGTGGCTTGAAGGGACTGCGCAGCAGCGCGCGAATCCAGGTGGTCAGCTTGTCGAGCGCCTCGTCGTGAAAGACCGAGAAGTCGTGCCGCTCGCCGGGGAGCACGACCAGTTCACGCGGCTCGGCCGCCCGCATGAAGAGCAGCCGCGAGATGGCGGCAGGCGTCACTACATCCGCTGCGCCATGCATCAACAGCAGGCGACGCGGCGCGACCTCGCTCACCAGATCGGCGGCGGTCGCGTCGGGCGCCAGCGCGGCCACGCCAGTGACCGCCTCGCTGTCGGAGCCTGCGGCGATAGCCAGCGATCCGCCTGAGTGCCAGCCCACCAGCGCCATCCGCTGCACACCCTGGCGACGCAGCGCCGTCAGCGCCGAGAGCAGACACATCAGCCGCTCATCGAACGCCTCAGAACACTGCTCCAACTGCAATACGCTGATGCCCGCCCGCTGCACCCGCACAGCCAGTTCGTCGAAGAGGCGAAACGGGCCAGCGGGCGCGCCGGGCGCATCTGGAATCAGAATCGCGGCGGCGCGTGTCACGCTGGATGGCCGCCACTTGCCGTACACTGACCCGCAGGGGGTCGAGATCGTGATCGCGATCGAGGTCGTTGAGCCAGTTCCCGGCACGGATGGATCCTTTCAGGCGCATAGCCGCGCGGCCAGCCGCACGATGTAGCGAGCTGGCTCCAACAGGTGATGCGCTTCACCGCGCTGTTGTCGTTGCGCTCCCTGCTTTGAGCGCGCGAGACAGCCACGCACGCCAGGCGGCATCGCCTGGTGGGGGCGCCTCAGGCCTGGCCCGCACATCACGCCCGAGGGCGATTCCGTCGCAACTAGACGGCCAATGTGCGCGAACCAGGCAGCGAATTCCGTGTCCCACTCCGCCCGCACAGCCTTGTGCCGGCGGCCCTGCGCGCCTGCTCGGGGCGAGCGGGCGACGCGAGATACCAACCGCGCGGAGCGTCAGGATTCGTTCGTCGCCGTCATTGTACCCGACGCGATGACCTGTTAGCTAGGGACATAGTCGAGCGTCTGTTCAAACATCCAAAACGCCAGCGCAGTAGTTGACATAATATCAGAGCGCATCTGAGCGAGCGCCCGTCAATCATCCACATCGCGATGCGAGATGTCCACGCGAATGTGGATAACTCGCGCAGCGCCTCGGCGCCTCGCATGAAGCCTGACGACCAGCCGCATCCTCGCTCCCGGCGACTGGGGCCGTACGGCGAACGACTGGACGGCGGCGGCGGAACGTCGAACCCCACTTTTCGTGGATAAATAGCCTATTCGTGTGGAAAAGTGGCCGCCAGTGTAGATAACTTGCCGCCCATGTGACGCGCGCTCGACCCTCGTTTGAACCGCCCACTACCCTGTCGCGACCACTCGTGGGTCCACGATAGTGGTGGATAAGTCTGTGGATAACTTCTCTCTGGTGTGGATAACAGGTGGGAATATCGCGGGTTCCCAGTGGATGGGCGTGGATGCGCGCGGAAGGTGATTGACGCCTGCCTCAGCGATGCTCCTCGCCTGTGGATGACCCGGTGGACGGCTGTGTGGACAGGTGGGGGACGACTGTGGAAAGCCGCGCGATGATCCACCGCGCCTGTGGAGTGCGCTGGGGATGAGTTGTGGACGCTGTGGACGGATACGAGAGTTATCCTCGGCCATCCACAATCGCTCGTCAGATATCCAGACCTTTCACCGACGTTACCCACGTTTGCTGAGCGCTCTGGTCGTGCGCCGCTCCAGACGTGAGGCCTGATGAATTCAGTGCGCGGACAGGGGCTGGAGAGCGATGTCTGGCGGTTATCCCCACTATCCACCGGCCCTAATACTACGTACTACTATCTTCTCCACTCATCTATAAAAGAGAGAGAAAGAGATCAGAGGAACAGCTCAGACGCCCATATCTACATCTCCATTTGTCCACAAGTTGATGGTCATCCACAGCCCACTGTGGATTGTGGAGAAACGCGCTGGTGTCAGCTTTGGGCGAGCAGCGAGGCTTCGAGCGCGCGGCGCATGGCGGCCAGCGGCGCTTCGAAGCCCGTCCACAGCGTGAAGGATTCAGCCCCCTGATAGAGCAGCATCGAGAGGCCACCCATCGCGCGCAGCCCCGCCGCATGGGCCGCGCGCACCAGCGCCGTCTCTGGCGGGTTGTAGACCATATCGAAGATGAAGGCGTCGTGCGGCATGCGGCGTAGCAGGTCAATGGGAATCGGCGAGGCCTGGAGGTCGCGCGTGCCGACAGGGGTCGCGTTGATCAGCAGCCGCGTTTCGGCCAACGTCTCAGCCAGCGCCGCGGTATCGTCGAACGCGAGGGCAAAGCCTTTCAGGCGATCGGGCGCGGCGAAGGGGCCAGCCGGAAAGACGCCGCTGGCTCCCGGCGACGCTGGCGCGACCGCCGGGGTGGAGACGCCGCCGGGGCCGACGGGGCTGATAGCGCCTTCGCGGCCAGCCTCGGCGCGCCGATTGTAGAGCGCTTCGAGCGCCAGGCGCGCCGCCGAGCGTTTGCGCGCCGCTACCCACGGCAGCCCGCCGCGCAGCAAGATGCTTCCCAGCGCCGCCTGCGCCGCGCCACCTGCGCCCAGCACCAGCGCACGCAGCTCAGGCTGCCAGACGCGCTGCTCATCGAGAATGCGCAGCAGCGCGGTTGAGTCGGTGTTGTGGCCGACCAGGCGCACGCCGTGGGGCGTCTCTTCGCGCACGATGGTGTTGACCGCGCCAGCCAGATAGCGCGCGGTCGAGGCGCGAGCATCCAGCAGGGGCGCGACGGCGAGCTTGTGCGGGATAGTGACATTGGCGCCGAGCGCGTCGGGCTGGCGTAGCGCTTCGATGCGCTTTTGCAAGCCCCCTGACGACGTCTCCCAGAGCTCATAGCGGACATCGAGGCGCAGGGCATCGAACGCCGCCTGCTGCATGACAGGTGAGCGCGAGTGGTCGAGCGGACGCCCGATCAGGCCGACGCGACGCTGCGTGGCGCGAGCCATAGGCGATCTGCTCCGATCTGCTTCGACTTGCTTCGACTTGCTTCGACTTGCTTGCCGCGCGCTCCTGCCACTTGCTGATTCGGGCTGGCGCTGACTGGCGCTGGCTGACGCTGCGCTCTGCATGCAGTGTACTCAATCGAGCGGACTTGTCGCCAGCGGGGATGGCGCGGGATAGCGCGCAGGTTCTCATTGCCCGCCCTGAAGCGCTATACTGCGGGTACGGCGTGGCTGGCACGGCGGGCGTCTCGGCTTGTGTGAACGTGCGTGTAGAGGAGCGGATGCGGTGATGGAGTCTCCCCTGGGAGGAATGGCGAGCGCGCCGCAGCCGTCGCAGCCGCCACGGCGACGCCGGAGTTGGCTGTATGTGACGCTTGGGTTGCTGGCGCTGCTCGTGTGCGTGGCGATCATCGCCATCACGCTTGGCCCGCTCGCTCTGCGGCGCCTCGGTGCACGCCCAGGCTCCCTCCTGCCGTCCGCGCCGCTGGTCTGCCCACGGGCCAAAGCCAGCGACGCCATGCCGCGCGACACGACCGGGCAGTTCACCGTGCAACCAGTCTATGCCGAAGTGTTGAGCTATGCCCATGACGCCGAGGGCCAGTCGGACAGCCAGCGCGTGCATCTGTGGAGCGTGGATGTGCTGGGCCAGTATCCGCCGATGGATGACATCTTTACCGAGGCGGTTGGCGGCGTGGATCAGTGGAACACGTCGCTCAGCGCGATTGACCCCTCCGCCTTTCGCTGTGTGACGCAGGATATGCAGACGGGCGATGTCGCCGGGCAGGCGCTGGCGACCTTGCGGGCGGCCGCCAAAGAGCTGCCAGGACCCGCGACTACCGCTTATCTCGTGCCGTGGAACACCGATAAGTTCTATGGCGCGTCTGGCGAGCAGAGCCTGCTGATCCCCTTCTGGGAGCCGGATCCGCTGAACCGCAACGTGACGCGCGACGCGGCGACCGACTGGTTTTATATGCCCGGCGCGCTGGACCACGAATATCTGGAGGTGGTGCGCTACGACCGGCTGGGCAGCGAGGCCAACGCCTACAAGACGCTGCTGGGCAACATGGTGACGGATGGCCTGGCTGACAACTTCGCCGAGCACATGACCGGGAAGCCGATTGACTGGGGCATCAGTCCGAGCGAAGAGGCAGCGCTGTGGACGCAGTTCCAGCCGACGCTGACAGAATATGGCAACCCCAATGAACCCGCCGAGATGCTCGGCGACCCCGCGCAGGGTATCCCCAACGCCGCGGGCTACGCTATTGGCGACCACATCGTCGCGCTCTACCTCCAGCGTCATCCCGGTGTCACCTTCAACCAGCTCGCGGGCGTGGATGAGCAGACGATCTTCGATGGCAGCGGCTACACAGGGTGAGGCTCCAGCTCCCCCTCTCCTTGCGGGAGAGGGGGTTGGGAGGCGCCGTTCTCAATAGTCGCCTGGCTCATCGGCCATGCGCACGATGCGTGGCGTGAACTTGCCGAGCACTTCCACAAGGTCATCTTGAGCGGCTATCACGCTCTCGATGTCCTTGTAGGCTTGCGGCGACTCATCCACACCGCCGCCGAGCAGCGTGACGCCGCGCTCGCGCAGATACTGGTCACGGAGACTTCTGGTGATGCTATGAATGGCGGCGCTTCTGCTCATAGCTCTCCCAGCGCCATGAGAGGCTGATTTCAAAGCTTTGGCTGCGCCGCGCCCACGCACCACGTAGCCGGCATCACCCATAGACCCCGGGATGATACCGAGTGTACCCTTCTCTGCGGGCGTCGCGCCCTTGCGATGAACGACAGCATTTTCGCCATTGGCGAGCGTTTCCAGGTGAGCGAAGTTATGGACGTTTTCCACCACGGCGATCTCCTTCAGCCCGACAGCCTGCGAGACGCGCTGGTGGATGACGTGGTGGTTGGCCGAGGCGAAGCGGCCCGCCA
>JAICVT010000078.1 GCA_025935235.1 Ktedonobacterales bacterium
CATGAACACGATGAAGCGAGCGTCCGGATTGTGCCGCTTGAAGGTCTGCGCCAACACCCGAGCCTTGGGGATGTAGTTGGCCGTGATGCTGGTATAGACGTAAGTGGTCATGCCTCGCCTCTCACTCTCCTCATCTGGCGATCTCTGGCGATGCTGGTTTGATCTTCCTGGCGCTGGTTGGCTCTCGTTGGCCCCCGTTGGACGAGTAGTGCTCCTACACGATCTCTACACGATCCGACGGAGCAGGCGTTTGGCTCTGCGAACGGGCCACCCGGCGATCCGCGCCGCGCGGTATGTGCGAGATGCGCGCACGCTGTAGAGGTCGGTGTTGAGCTGCGTCAATTGCGCCGATTGTGACTCGGCGGCGCTGCGCTGCGCGGCCAACGCTTCGGCGCTAGCCGCGAGGTCGGCTTTCAGCGCGCCCTGTTGGCGCTGCCACTGCTCGCGCTCAGCTTCCAGTCGTGTCATCGCGCCAGCATAGTTGCTGACCTGCGCCTCGAGCGCGGTAATGCGGTCGCGCTGTGAGCGTTCGACCTGCTGCTGCTGCTCGGCAGCCTCAAGCAGGCGGGTCTGCTCGGCCTCCGCCGCGGCGAGCTGGCGCTGGAGACGCTGGACGACTTCGTACTCGCCGCTCTGGCGCAGCACGCGCTCGCCCAGCGCATGGAAGTAGCGCGCGGCGACGGGGTTGGTCTTGAGCGCGGCGAAGAGATCAAGCAGCGCGCGTGGCGGCTCCGAGCCGACGGCGACCACCCCAAGCCCATGTCCATAGGCAAAGGCGGCGCTGGGATAGCGATCGGCGAGTTCCGACCAGAGCTGGTGGACGCCAAAGTTGGGCTGATGCTCGTTGACATCGTGCAGCATGACGACGCCGCGCGCTGACATTTTCACGAGCCAGGTCTCAAAGTCGTGCCGCACGGCTTCATAGGTATGCGTGCCATCAATGTGCAGCAGATCAACGCTGCCGTCGGCGACGGCGGGCGCCGCGTCATCGAAGAGCTGGCGCCAGAGGGTGGCGAAGCTGGCGTAGTGTTCGCGCGTGTGCTCCAGCAGATCCTCGTAGACGGCCTCGCCGTAGTTCCCGGTGTGTACGTCGCCCTCCCAGGAGTCTATGCCGATGCAGGTGGTGGGCAAGCCCAGCGCTTCGACGGCCTGGCACATCGCCGCGAACGAGTCGCCGCGATAGACGCCCAGCTCGACAATCGTCTCCGGGCGCAGCAACTCGACGAGGGCGAAGGCAAACGGGATATGCTCGTGCCAGTCGCGCACGCTGGTCAGCCAGTGAGGCATCATCAGGGCGAGCGGGTACTCCAGCGGATTGAAGCGGGCGAACGTTGACTCTGCTGGCGCTGAGGATAGAACGGCGGCATCAGCGTGGCCGTTGCCCGCAACCTGCGCCTCAGTCTCCCGGACGGAAGTCTCCCGCTGCGACGTGGCCGATGACTGGTGGTTGGGCGATCCCATGGAGCAATAGCTCTTTTCTGCGCTGTTCGTTCGAGGCGACGAGGTGAGTTGTGCGCGCAGGCGCTCCCCTAGCATCCGTAACGGGCTGTTCCGGCGCCTGTCACTACCGCTAGTACTCGATGCATTGTAGTGGCGCGGCTCCGGGTTTTGGCGCGCTGGATGGACGATAGTACCGCTCACGCCGCCACCTCGCTGACCAGCGGCGGCTGAGCTTTGGAGGTGTGCATGGGCCTGCAAGAGCCGAGGTCAGGAAGAAATCCCCACAGCGCTCACATGCGCATCCGCAGACGAAGAGCAGGGCGCGGCGAGATGGCCGCGCCCTGCTCTTCGTCTTGCCATCGCTCGCTCAGCCGCGCTCGGCGTCGTAGATCGCCAGCAGCTCCCAGAGCAGCACATCGCGCATAGCCGCGCGCACTGTCTGAGGGTCGGGCCGATAGTCGCCCATGCGCGAACCGCCCAGCGCGCGGAAGAAGCGAGCGTGCGACTCTTGCAGCCGCTCGTAGGTCTGGCGGAGCGGCGCCTCCCATTGATCAGTGGGCAACGAGCGGAGATGATCGGCTACATCGCCTGCCAGCTCATAGAGTCGCTGGCGCGCGGCGTCGCGCCGAACGTCCTGCGCGGGCGCCTGATGAGGCGGCTGGGGCGTTGGCGGCGGAATAGTAGACGATGGTGGCGCCATCATCTGTGCCCCCTGCGACCCCTGCGACCCCTGCGACGCGGCGCCGGACGTGGTGATGAGATGGCCAAACCATCCACAGGCGCACATCAGCCAGACAGAACCAGCCATGCTGGTCGTGAGGCGTTGTCCGCATCGCGGACACGGCGCGCCAAACAGGTCGTTGCTTCCCATGCGATCCTTCTTCTGGGCTGCTTCCGGAGCGCCGCGTGCCACGCCTGCCGACTAGCGCGGCGAGCGCGGTGTCACGCGGCTCTTTGCGGCTACCCGTCGCTCCTCGCGGCTTCCGCGTTCCTTGCGGCGGCGCTAGGAGTCCTTGGTATCCTTGGACTGGCTCGCGCTCTTCGTGCGGCTGGTAGAGCGGGCCGACGCGCTCGTTTTGCCGCGACCGCCGCTCCTGGCGGGAGCGGCTTCCCTGGCGGCGCCTCCGCTCTTGGCCTGGCCCGCGCTCCGGCTCCGGCTGGCGGCTCTATCCTTCGTCTCGTCCTTGCTATCCTGAGTGGCTTTGCTGTCCTTGCTGCCCTTGCTGCTCCTGGTGTCCTTGGTGTCCTTGCTCTGCTCCGGCTGCTTCACCTCCCGCTTGTCGGCCGTTCGCACTTTTGGGTCGCTGTGCTCGCTTTGCATCAGGGAACTATCCAGCGCCAGCAGCGCCAGCGCCAGCGCCAGTCGCAGCAGCGCTGGCCACTCTCGCCGCAGCACACTCACCAACGCATCGGCTATCCGCTGGACGATGTCTTGCGCCTCGCCCACAGCGGCGCCCAGGTCGCCACGGAATGACTGTTGAATGGCCGCCTGCCCGTCCTGTCGCAGGGCGGTGCGCATCTCCTCGGCGAAAAGCGCGTCGAGCGCGCCATGCAGTACGCCCTGGAGCGCCGTTTCTACTCTGAGCGGCATGTCATGCGACGCCACACCCTCTGGCGCGGCCTCGAACAGCTTCTGCGTCAGCGCGCGCAGGCCGCTATCGGCGCGCTGCTCGATGAACTGGCGGGTTGATTCGGTCAGCAGCGCCGTCAGCGCGGCCACCAGCAGCGAGGTCGCCCACTCCTCGCCCTGTCGCTCCGCCTTCTCCAGCGCCGGGCGGATCGTCTCTTTCACCGCTGGCTGCAAGGTGTCGCTCAACGCGGTCTGCGCCTGCTGCGTCACCTGGCCCAGCAGACCACGCCCGCTCGGCGCGCTCGGCGCGCTCGGCGCGCTCGGCGCGTCGGGCGCCTGCGCTAGCTTCGCCGGCTGCGCTATCGTCGCGGCCGTCGCGGCGCCGCCGGGCGCCTGCGCGATCTCGCGCTGGAGCGTCTGCGCCATCTGCTGCCGGAAGTCATCCAGCGCGGGCTGAATGGCCTGCGAGATCTGCCGCTCTAGCGTCCGGCTGAACTCGGATTCGGCGCCCTGACCGGCGACGCCCGTGGTCGCATCGGTCGGGCTGGTCTCTCCGGTCGCGGGCGGCTGATATGGTATCGGCTGCTGTAGCGAGCCCTCCTGTTGAATTGCCACATGATCCTCCTTGTCCGCGCCGCCGCCGTTGGCGTCTGGTCAGGGATCGGGTCGCGCGGCCATCACCGACCGCGCGACCCGACCGCGACCTCCTCCGAGGCGGCCTACGAGGCGGCCTGCGCTGGCTGCCCGGTCTGCTGGCCGGTCTGCTGGCCGGTCTGCGCGCCTGTCTCAGGCGTCGGTAGCAGCTTGCTGGCTAGCCCGCGCAGGCCGCCTCCCAGCATCTTCTTCAGGCCGCCCATGATGCCGCCGCCGAGGGCTGACATGCCCTTGCCCGCCGCCGAGCCGAGCGACTTTAGCCCCTCGAACAGCGCCAGCAGCACCACAACCAGCAGATTCAGCACGGCCTTGAGCAGCTCCACCACTGTGCGCAGCAGCGCGCGCAGCGTGCGGGCGAGCCACTGCATGGTCTTCTTCAGCGCCTTCACGGTGCGCTGGATGGCCTCTTCCAGCTTGGTCTGCGGCGGATGCTCGCGCTCCTGTTTGGCGTCTTGCACGACCTGGTCGGCCTGCCGCTGCACGTCCTCGCGTAGCGGATCAATCGCCTGATTGATCTGTTTGTGCAGATCCTCATCGCTCAGCTTGAGGATGTAGTCCATCTGCTGCTGCACGGCTTCTTCGATGTTATCGCGCAGATCGTCGAGCACCGGCTCCATCGCGTCGGTGACCTGCTGCCGCAGGATGGCCACCAGCGGCGTCTCATCGCCCTGCTGTCCCTGCTGGGTCTGCGTCTGCTGCTTCTCTGGCTGCGCGGTCTGCTGGCCCGGCTGCGTCTGATCTTGTGTCTGCGCCTGCCCCTGAGCCTGGTCAGTCGTCGCCTGGGCGGCCTGCGGAGTCTGTCCGTTGGACGTGCCGCTGTGCTGCTCGCGCTCTGCGCGCACCTGGTCGAGTACTTGGCCCATATTCTGGCGCAGCGGCTGCAGCGCCTGGTTCATCTGCTGCCGGATGATCTGCTCGATCTGCTGCTCCACCTGCGACATGACGGGCTGCAGCGCCTGCGTCAGATCCGCCTGTGTGACCTGCCCAGACCCTTGATTGCTGCCTTGAGTGGCGGCCTGGTTAGTTCCCTGATCGGCGCCCTGATCGGTGCGCTGATCACTCCCTGCCGCTTGCTGAGTTACCATGCGATGCTTCCTTTCCTCCTTGCCCAATCGCCGTTGTTCCGCTGCTATCCCCCTGTATCCCTGGCGTCTCCTGTGCGCCGCCTCCCTCAACGGCGAGAGAATCGTCGCGTATTCGGTCGCTCTCGGTCGCACATTGGGCGACGCCATGCGCGGATGACCGCCATTCGACGCCGTCCAATGCTGTTTCGATAGGCCATTCAACGCGCCATCTCAACGCGCCATCCCTGGCCAGTCCATGTGCTTCCCTGGGTAAACGCAGGAAGTGTGCCACTCCGGTTCGGCTGGGGCCGCGTGGCGCACGCCCGCGCCCCCGAAGAGAGCCAGCCGACAGAGAGCGCGACGGCCAGACGGCTGCGGGCATAGAACTTGCGCACCAAGTGGGATGGAGCATGGCGCGCACGAGCGTCTTGTCGTCCGTAGCGGAGTCATGGGCGGTCTGTTCACAGGGCGCCGTGGCGTCTCCGCGGCTTGTGAGAAGCGTGAGCGCGCAAGGCGCAAGGAGGAACCCGTGTCGAACCAGAGTTACCCCGAGAGCGAACCCAATACGCAGGGCATGCCCCCAGATCAGATGAATCAATCGGAGCAGGCAGCCCAGCAGCCGCCTCAGCAGCCCGCTGAGGACGCGCAGTCGGCTCAGCCATCCCAGCAACAGCCGCAGCAGATCGTGCAGCAGCCCCAGCAGTCCGCGCCGCAGCAGCCGGTACAGCAGCCGGTACAGCAGCCGGTGCAGCAGCCCGTGCAGCAGCCCGTGCAGCAAGCGGTTCCTCAGCAGCCAGTGCAACCGGCTGTACCGCAGCAGCCTGTGCAGCCGCAGCAACCGGCCCAGCCGCAGCAACCGGCAGGCGGCGGTGGCTTGCTTGGCGGGCTGACGGATGGCCTGGGGCAGGCGGTCGGCGGCCTCGGTCAGGGCCTGGGGCAGGCGGTCGGCGGCGTGGGCGAGGGTGTTGGCCAGACGGTCGGCGGCCTCGGCCAGGGGCTGGGACAGACCGTCGGGAGCGTCGGCAATGCCGCTGGCGGTGTGCTCGGCGGCGGACAACAGTCACAGCAGGGGGCAGCGCCAGCCCCGCCACAGCAGCCAGCCCAGCCGGTTCAACCGGCGCAGCCGCAGCAGCCCGCCCAACCGGTTCAACCGGCGCAGGCGCAGCCGACGCAACAGCCGCAGCAACCCGTCCAGAATGCTCAGCCCGCACAGCAACCGGCGCAACCAGCGCAACAGCCACAACAGCCGACCCAGAACCAGGGTGGCCAGGGAGGCGGCTGCTGAGCGACGATCCGGGCGCCGCACCCACCCGCGGGTAGGTTGTGGCGCCCGCTCGGCGCGTTGGCGGCGCATTGGCGCGGCTGTAGAGGCGCCAGGCGAGTGAGGAGCCGTGATCGGGCGCGGCGCGCATCAGCCCCGCGCCCGGTTGAGAGGAACCGCTATGGCAGAGACGGACAATTTCGACCAGACCGATCACACCGACTATTATGCGCTGCTGGGCGTGTCTCCCGGCAGCCAGCCTGATGAGATCACACAGGCGTTTCACCAGCTGGCGCGCCAGAACCACCCCGACTTGCACCCCGGCGACGCGGCGGCGGACCAGCGCTTCAAGGACATCAATACCGCCTACCAGACGCTCTCTGATCCTGAGCGGCGCGCCGAGTATAACCGCCAGCGCGCCAGCGCGACGCCGCTCGCGGGCGCTCCGGTTGCGGCGTCAGGCGAGGGGCCAGAGGTTATCACCTTCGAGCGCTCGATTGATCTGGGCGGCAATGCCGACATCCAGGCGGTGGTGGAGGAGTTGAGGACAGCGGTCACGGGCATGGCGGAAGAGGCGGCGAACGAGCTGCGCGCGGCGCTGCTCAATTTCGGTGTGGAGGTGAATAACATCGCGCAGTCGGCGGGCCGGGCGACCAGCCAGACGCCCAATCAGGCCTCCGAACAAACGGCCGACGATGGCGCTCCCGCAAGCCCCAGGCGCGGCAATCGCGCGCAGCGGCGCGCGGGGCCGCCGCATGGTGGCATGCCACCTCACGGCGGCCAGCCGCCGAAGCGCCGCCCAGGACGCTAGCTCCCGCTGTTCGCGCCGTTTACGCCCGGCCCACTCGGATGCGGGGCGTTCGGCGGGCCAGAGGACGCCGGTTGGCTGTGGGCGCCTGCGCTGTTGGCCGGCGCCGCATTGACATTAGTGTTGGCGGTGTTAGGCGCCTGCGGCGACTGCGGCGCTGCTGGTTGGTTAGGCGCGCCCGAGTTGCCCGGATTGGTGGGCCTGCCGCCGCTGGCTGGCGCGTTGGTGGGCGCGCCTGCGGTTGGAGCGCGCCCCTGTTCGCTCCCCTGGTTGTTGGCAAAGCTGGCGGCGTCTTGCGCCTGCTGCGGCGCTGGAAGCGCCTGGAGCCGCTGCTCCATGCGGTCGAGCCGCGCGCTCAGATCCTGGTTCTGCCGATCGAGGTGGCGCGCCTGCGACGACAGCGCTGGATCAGAGCGCCACCAGTCAATACCGATCTCCTGCGCTTTATCAATCGAGGCCACTATCAGCCGCAGCTTGATGCTCAGCAGCTCCACCTGGCCCAGCGAGACGGTGATGTCACCCGCGATGACAATACCTTTATCCAGCACACGCTCGAGCAGGTCGGCCAGGTTGGTGGACCCAGACGAGCTGGCGACCTGCCGATTGCCCCCGCCGGAGCGTGTGAGGCCGGTGGGTTGCCCGGCATAGCTAGATCCAGAACTCATACGTAGCCCTTTCCAATCGCTCTCGCCTTGCTCTCATCGCTCTCGCTTATTCAGCGCCCCACCTGCGTGAGCGTCCTGCATGCTACGGACGCCCTCGATGCGTCGTTCCCGCTACATCAGGTCGCCCAGTGGGCCAAGGTTCAGATTGAGATCTTCATCTTGCAAGTTGAATGTCGCTTTCAGCTCAGTCATCTTCTTTTCCAGTTTCAGGAACGTCTCGCCCAGTCGCTCGACCTCGTCATCAGTGAGCGAGCCTGCCTCCATCCGCCGAATCGCCTGCTTTTCGAGCAGTTGGCGCAGCAACTCGATCAGGGTCAGCACGAGCTTGGCCAGACCCTGCTCCACGTTCTCCTGGTCAGCGTTGATGCGGCGTGGCAGCCCCGACTCGATGCGCGGCTCGGCCTGGGTCAGCTCGTCGGCGTATTCGCGCAGCGCATCCAGGTCGCCGCGCAGGCGGTCATCCGACGCGGATGGCGCCGACGCGCGCTTGGGGCCAGGGCGTGCGGGGCGTTTCGAGCCGCTCACTGGTACTGCTCCACGATCTGGTAGATCTCCAGCGCCAGGCGCGGCTGCCCCGTCTGCTCCAACTGCTGCGCAAGGTCCATCAGCGCGTTCATGGCGGCGCGCGCGGCCTCCGTGTCGGGATAGTCATCCATCAGTTTGGTGTACATATCCATTGCTTCATGCGGGTGGCCTTGCGCTCGCATGTCGCCCGCCATGCGCAGCATCGCCTGCTGCGCGCGGAGGGTGGGGTCCGGCTGGGCAAGCTGATCCATCTGCTGCCCCTGCTGATCATTCATGGTTCGTGTCCTTCCTCTCTCCGCTCGCTCTGTCCTGGTCACTCGCTCTCGGCGGTTGGCTCATTCGCGGCTCCTGGCCCTGCGGCTGAGCCTGTGGCTGGGCCTGTAGCTGGGCTTGTCGCTGGCCGCGCCTCCTCTGGCTGGGGCCCAGCGCTCCGAGTAACGAAGCTGTAGGGTGGCCAGGGTCCGCTCAACAGCAGCCGCGCCTCCTTATGCCGCCGCCGCGCCTCCTCGAACGCCCGCTCGAATGCCTGGATTCCAGCGCGCTCCAGCAGATAGGCGTCGCGCAGGGCCATCTGCTCGTTTGGGCAGACACTGCGCCGCGCCAACAGGGCGTGCGGCCCCAGTTCGGCGTCCAGTTCGCGGCCCAGGCGCTGCGCCCGCGCTCGCGTCGCCTCCTCGCGCTGATACCGCGCCTGTCGCTGGCGCATGTAGACCATCCCTGGGCGCGGCTCGCTCGACTCATCTGGCTTGCTCAGCTGGCCCGGCTCCTCGCCAATGGGCGCTTCGGGCTGCCCAGCGGGATTCCACAGCGCGATGACTCCCATCTCGACCTTGCCACCCAGGCGGCGCAGGTCGGCGAGCAGCATCTCGGCGTTGCTCGCCAACGCCCGCGCGACCGCTTCGCCATCCGGCATGGTTGTGCCAAAGCGCACTGGCAGCGCTGGGATGTCGTCGCAGATCGCCTCCACGATTTCTTCATGGCGTAGCAGGCTGCGTGGCGATGGGACGACGCCCGCCCCCGCGCTGCCCTTCGGCGCCTCCGCCTCCGCCGACTCCGTCAGCGGCGCCTCGGTGGCGTAGGCGACCACCGCGCCCAGCGCTCCGCTGCGGACGACGAAGAGCGGCCCGCCAAAGCCCGCGACCTGTGGCGGCTGGGCGTCCGCCGCGACGATGGCGTAGATGTAGAGGCGCTTGCCCACATCGGTCTTCGCCGGCGGTGTTGGCGTCTCAGCCATCCGCGCCCTCCATCCGTCCAGATGTTTGCGCTGTTCCGGCGGGCGTCGTCGGCTCGGCGCGCTCGGCCAGCGCGGAGTGCGCTGGCTCGGCTGTCAGCGCGGCTCCTGGCGCGTCCTCTGATGTGATCCCCCGCTCGAAGCGCTGGAACGTTTCAGCGGAAGCGAGGATCAATCGCAGGCCCAGCACGACCAGATCAACATCCGCGACCGAGATGGTGATGTCGCCCGAGAGCAGCACCCCGCGATCCAGCAGGCGATCTACCAGCTCGAGCAGCGTCACCTCGCGGTTCTCGGCGCTCGACCCGCGCCCGCCGCGCTTCGTCTGCGTCATGCGCCTCCTCCGAATCCCTCCGTAACATCGGCGCCTTCTGGCGCGTCGGGCGCGTCTGGCTCGGCTGGGACAGCCGCGAAACTATAGGGCGCCCAGGGGCCGCTCTGCTCGCTCCACAGCCCCGGTTCGCGCTGGACGAACGCCGCGACATCGGCGCTGAACGCCTCCACCGCGTCGCGCGGCACGAGCAGCGTCGCCAGCATGACCTCGACGCCCGCGCCACCCTGATCCTGTTGATCCTGTTCGTGATCCTGCTGGCTCAGGCGTGCGCCCGACAGTTGACGGGTCACCTCGGCGGCTCTGGCGTGGCGCGCGAACGCTTCAAGGGCTTGCGCGATCAGGTCATCCAGCAGGCGCTCGGTCGCGTCGGCCAGCTCATCGGCCAGCTTGCGCCGCAGGAAATAGGCGCGCCCAGGGCTGGCGGCGGCCAACTGTTCACGCGCGCTGCCCGCATCGCCCTGCCGCTGGTTTTGCTCCTGCTCCGCACGTCGCCGCAAACTCGCCAGCTCACTGTAGAGATGCACGGCCCACTCGTCGCAGCCGTCGAGCCAGATCAGGTGGTCGCGCAGGGCATCGTGGCGCTCCAGCAGAGCCGCGCGTACGTCCTCGGCGCGTGGGTAGACGCTGCCGAACTTGGCGGGCAGGATGGCGCGCTCGCGCTGGGCCACCTCGACGACGGCATTATGCCGACGCGCGCTCTGCTCCAGCCAGGCGCGGTCATCGCCGTGCGCGCTAATCGCCTCTGGCGAGAAGTCAGCCAGCGGCACGCGGCGCGTCAGCGCCTGTAACTCGCCGCTCGCGATCAACTCCAGCGGCTGTTGGTCGGGCGACTCGTCAGGCGGCTCCGTGGCGAGCGCGGCGGCTGCCGCGTCCAGCAGCGCTCGCGCCTCGGCGTCCGACGCGCGCCAGACGCCGTAGAGATACCACGCCCAGTTCTCCTCCTCGCTGTCGTCGCCTGTGGCGGCGAGATCAGGCGTGGCTCGCGCCGGCTCGGCGCGCGGCGAGTCATGCGGCGAGTCATGCGGCGAACCTTGCATGCGCCTTCACTCCTCCGTCACGCTCCGGTCGTATCCCCGGTCACGCCCACTCCCGCATCGTCCCGCATGTCGCCCTCAACCTCGCCGTCAACCTCGCCGTCAACCTCGTCATCAGCGTCGGTGGCTTCGGCTTCCGCCTGGGCCGCCTTGTAGTCGCGGATCTCGTTCAGATGTTGCAAGACCGCCGCCTGCTGCTGCTCAAAGTCGGCGTCGTTGATCTCGCCACGCTGGTAGCGCACAGTGAGATCGAGCAGATCAGCCTGCGCCTTGCCCTCGTTCAGGTATTCGGCGGCCACCTGATCGTTGATGCGGTTGAAGACGAACTTGAGGAAGTCGACCGGGCCTGTGACAGGCGAGGTCAGGAGCTTACTGAGCAACTGCGCCACTTGGCTCCTCCCAATGGACGACGACCGAGACGAAGTTGTAGGGCGGCAGCGGACCAGCCTGCTGGATGATCAGTTTGCCGGTGTTGGCCTGCTCCAGCTGGTTGACCTTCTGTGTGAAGGCCTGTTGCTGGCCCTTCTCCACCAGGAACGCCGCGTTCACGATCATCATGTCGGAGATGATGTTGTTGGTGCGGGTATCCACCGCGAGCGGGCTAAGCGTATCGAGAATCGCCTGCGCGTCTTGCTCGCGCTGCGCCTGGATCGCCTGATCGGTCAGCTCGCCCAACTCCACGCGCGTGTCGTAGGTCTCCTCGGCAGTCGTGCCAGCGATCTGTCCACCCAGCTCCTGGATGTGGGGATCGTTGGCGGCGATTTGCGCGAAGAGCGCCGACTGCTCCCAGAGGACCTTGACGCCCATCTCGACCCGCCCAGCGACATGCTGGAGCTGCGTGCGCAGCTCTCCAGCCTGGGACTGGAGCAAGCGCCGCTGCACGGACTGGTCGCTATCGGCCACCGTGCCAAAGCTGACGGGCAGCACGTCCGCGCGCCGCATAGCCTCCTCGATGACGGCCTCGTGCGCGCGCACATTGGCGAGCGTGATGTCGTACTGATCGGTGGGCGAGTCGCTGACAATCGCCGCCAGATCGCCCTGCGTGACGACGCGCGCTGGCTGCCCTGCGATGCCGTTTGCCTGGAATGTCGAGCCTCCGCTAAATGGCTGGCTCCAGGTCACACAATAGAGGTAGCTCCCGCCGCGCTGGTTTGGCGCGTTGCCCATAGTGGCGCCTCCTTGATCTCACTCTGGTCGTCGTAGTTCTCGTTCTGTTCTCGTTCTGTTCTCGCGCTGGCCCGACCGAGCGCAGGCCAGCCAGGCCGTCGCTATGGCCTGGGCTGCGGCGGTTGGCTGGCGCCATTCTGCTGGGACTGCTGTTGTGGTTGCGCCGCTGGCCGCTGCGCCTGCTGGGTCTGTTGTTGCGGCTGTTGCTGCGGCTGTTGCTGCGGCTGTTGTTGCGTCTGCTGCTGCGGCTGGGCCTGCCACTGGGGCATGCTATTTTGCTGCTGTGGCTGCGGCAGCGCGGGCGTCTGCTGCTGTGGCCGCTGTTGTGGCACGGCCTGCTGGGTCGCCTGCGGCTGCTGCGCCTGCTGCGGGTGTGGCTGCGACGCCAGCGCCGTATTGCCAATCGCCTCGGCATAGCGCAGGTAGGTGTCTACCGACGCCACGACCACGCGCGCTTCAATCGTCAGCAGCTCGATGCTCAACACCGAGACACGCGCCCAGGCGTCAATGACGATGCCTTTGTCGAGAATGCGGTCTATCAGATCCAGCAGCATGTTATTGGAGCCGCCACCGCTGCCTCCACTATGCTGGCCCCTCGACGAACTCGCTCGCGCGGATGTCATCTGCTCTTGCCTCCCTGCCAGTTCTGGTGAACCTTGCGTTTGACTCCGTAGGTGTGACCTGCCGCGCCCGCTGGGGGATGATCCATCACCTCCACAGCGCGGGCGCGTCCGGTCGCATCATCCTTCGTGACGGGCGACCCGCGCGTCCACGGGCGCTGCTTGCCCCCGCTTCCTTGCGCGCCATCCGTGACCCCGCACCGCCGCGCGTCTGGGACTTCCCTGCCCGGCTCGCGTATGCGATGCTCATGGTCCGCGGAGAGTCTACGCACGATTCATGCCCATAGGTCTCGTAACCGGATCTGTAGCTGGGTGTCTGGCGTTCGCGCCCGTCAGACAACCCCGCTGCTGGCGCGCCTTCGCGAGCTATCGGGTGGACCTTCGGGCGGCTCACGGCAGGGGGTGTTCACTTTGGGCGGCCAACTGCGTCATGTATGGAGAGGAAAGCAACGAGGCGCCGCCGCGCGCTGGAGAGTGATCGAGGAGGAGCGTGCATGCGGAATGAGCCGCCCGCCGAGGCTGCCGACCTGGAGCGCGCCGACCGCCGTGGCCGCCTGCGCCGCGCGCTGCTGGTGGGGCTATGCGCCGCCATCCTGCTGACGCTGATCGGCGCGGGCGGCGTCTTCGCAGCGCGGCGCTATGCCACCGCGCGCCATGTCGCGCCCGCGCCGGTGGCCAACTTTACCATCCCGCTCGCGCCGATCGTGCGCCCTGGCTCGCCCAGTCAGCAGGCGCCCGCGCCCGAAGCGGTAGCGGATTGCCCCTGCTCCGCCGCGCACGCCAACATCCCGGCGCCCAGCTATGGCGTCCCACAGGTCAGCGGGCAGGTCGTGCTGGTCAGCATCACGCAGCAGTGGCTATGGGCCTATCAGGATCAGCGGCTGGTGATGGCCAGCGCCGTGACGACCGGCATGCCGCAGCTTCCCACGCCGACCGGAACCTACCACATCACGATGAAAGAGTCGAACGTCTGGTTCTACTCGCCGTGGCCCTACGGCTCG
>JAICVT010000045.1 GCA_025935235.1 Ktedonobacterales bacterium
CCACAGGGCGAGGGGGAGTCGGAATCGCCCCTATTGTATCGCGCGGGGCGCAAGAGGCGGGTGGTCGCGGCCATAAATGGTAGCTTCCGGGTCGGCTGGGTCGTCTCATGGCGCAGGCCCTCACCCCTGCCCCTCTCCCAGAGGGCGAGGGAGCGGAGCGTTATCGCGGCCGAGCGCGCCGCTCATAACCAGCATGTGACTGCTGTGGCTCCCCTCTCCCGCACAGCGGCGGAAGGGCTGGGGGGGCGCGCCCTCACACACGCTGATCGGTGATGATTTGTGGGGTGGCGGGCAGATCGAGCAGCGCGGCGTTGAGCAACGGCGGCAGGATCGGGCGCATGGTCGGCAGATCGGCCAGCGCGAACCAGCGGAAGGTCAGATACGAGTCTGGCTCGGCGCAGGCATGCGCGCGGGTCGTGTCGCCCAGCCGCGCGACATCCTCAGGCGTGGCGCTGACCAGGAAGTAGAAGCCCAGTTCATGCACGCTGCCCCAGCCCGGCGCGGAGTAGAAGTTCTGCATGATCCACAGCAGCCGCTCGATGCGCGTCTGATCGCTCAGATTCAGCTCCTCGCGCAGCTCGCGTAGCAGCGCGGCCTCGGCTGGCTCCATCAGCTCCACCCGCCCACCCGGCAGCGCCCAGAAGTCTTCGCGCGCGTCGCCCTGCAGCAGCACATGGCCCTCATGCAGCCAGACACCCGCCACTCGAAGGTTGAAAAGTCCGGCGCCGACCGGAACTGAGATCATCTCCGCTGTTCCCATTTATCCGCTCTCCCAGATACATTCAGGCGGATACGCGCAGACGCTCGGCCAGTGCGTCGCGGTCCGTTGCGCGCCCTCTCGCTCTGGCGCCGCGTATGATGGAGACACAGCGGAATGCCAGGATGGAGAGCGGAGCGACGATATGACGAGCAGCGACCCACCCGCGCTCACGCAGCCCACACAGGAACATCAGGATAACACAGCGCGAGCGCAGAGGCGGCTACGCGATCGCCTGCTGCTGTTGCTGGCGGCTGTGGCGGGCTACACCGACGCCATCAGCTATGTGGCGCTTGGTAATGTCTTCGCCGCGAACATGACCGGCTCGACCGTGCTGCTGGGCGTCAGTCTGGCGCAGCGCGACTGGTCATTCGCGGCGCGCGCGGGCGTGGCGCTGGGCGGATTCCTGGTAGGTGTGGTGATCGGCGCCGTGCTGGCGCGGCGCCGCCAGCCCAGCGAGATCTGGCCGCGCACGGTGACGCTCGCGCTCGGCGTGGAGGCGCTCACGCTGGCGCTCTTCTCCACGCTAGGCGCGCTGCTGGGGACACACGACCAGCACGGCTCGGTCTACCTGCTGATCGGGCTGGCCGCCTGCGCAATGGGCATCCAGAGCGCGGCGGCGCGGGCGCTGGGCGTGCTGGACATCTCCACGACCTATCTGACAGGCACCTGGGTCGGGCTGATGGCGGGCCTCACGCGCCGCCTGCGCGCCGAGGTAGTCGCCGAAGTCGCCGAGGCGGCGTCGGATACGCAGCCAGAACAGATGCATGAGCCACCGATGCCCTCCATCGAGCCGCAGCGTCGCGACGCCTTCCTGCTGGTGGTGTATTTCGTCGCCGCATTGCTCGCCGGTTTGCTGCTCGTGAGCGCGACCGATACCGGCGTGCGGGCCGGGCTGATCCCGCTGGCGCCCGCCGTTGGCCTCGTCGCGCTCGTCGCCTTGCGCCGCTTCCACCCCACCGCCGCATAGCGACCGGCCCACGCGATCAATGGAAATCAAGCTATTGCGGCGCGCGGCCCTCACCTCTGCCCCTCTCTCAGAGGGCGAGGGGAGTTGTGGTGATTCGACGCGCGATGCGGCGATGGGCAGAGATGGAACGCGCCTGGCTTCAGGTGAGCGGGCGCAGGCGGGAGGTATCGAGCGCATCGCCTTCGATCACCAGTGCCGCCATGCCGCTATCTGTGCCAGCGGCGTGCGACTCGCCATCATCCCACCACGCCGCCTGCCCAGCCTGGATCGAGCGCCGCGCCCCGTCGCCTCCCTCGACCCATCCCGCGCCCCGCGTGACGAGGAAGAGTTGCCCGCCGTCCGCGGGATGCCGTCCCACGCAGCCACCCGGCGCCAGCCACATCGCCACCACTTGCGCCTCTCCCGCCGTCCGCGCGACCGGCGCGATGGTCAGCCCTACGCTGCCAAAGTCGGCGATGGGCCGACCCGCGTCGGCGTCGAAGCGATAGAGGCGCATGGCGAACCCTCACCCCTACCCCTCTCCCAGAGAGAGAGGGGAGTTACCGGACATGAACGCTATTTGGTGGTAGCAAGAGGTGATGGCGACACGCGGCCCTCACCCCTGCCCCTCTCCCCTTGGGAGAGGGGAGTTTTTCTGAATTGAACTGTTTGCGCCTTGGGGCAGCGTTTCCAGGTTTGCCTTTTATGAAGCGAGAGCGGCGGCGATAGCGCGCAGAACTCCAGGCATATCGTTCATCACCGCGTCATTGCTGAAGCGAATGACTCGTACCCCGAAGGTGGCCAGCGCTTCCTCCCGCCTGGCATCTTCTACCGCTTGGCGCGCATGGATCGGGCCATCTACCTCCACGGCGAGGAGTGCAGCGTGGCAATAGAAGTCTACAATGAAGCCCGCGATGACATGCTGGCGGCGAAACCAGGCATGGCAGAGTCTGCCAGCATGGAGTTGATCCCACAGCAGGCTCTCGGCTGGCGTCATGTTCCGCCGAAGTCGACGCGCCAACTCACGCTTTCGCGAGGGGATGCGCTTCCCCCGCACCCGCAGCTCGTCCCCTTCTGGCATACACCAACCCCTTGCCATCGCCGAACACCTTGGGGAACGCAAACTCCCCTCTCCCTCTGGGAGAGGGGCAGGGGTGAGGGCCGCGCGGCGCCATCACCCCCTGCTACCTCCGAATTCCACCGATGTCCTACATACCCCTCTCTTACAGCGCCTCGAAGATGGCGGCGATGCCCTGGCCGCCGCCGATGCAGAGCGAGGCCGCGCCATAGCGCAGGTCGTGGCGGCGCAGCTCGTGGATCAGCGTGATGGCCAGCCGCGCGCCCGACGCCGCCAGCGGATGGCCCAGCGAGATCGCGCCGCCGTTGACGTTGGTCTTGTCGCGGTCGAGGCCCAGCTCCTTCTCGACCGCCAGATATTGCGCCGAGAAGGCTTCGTTGACCTCCACGCGGTCCAGGTCGGCCAGCTGCAGGTCAGCGCGCTTGAGCGCCTGGCGGATGGCGGGCGCCGGGCCGATGCCCATGATGGTCGGATCAACGCCGACGATGCCCCACGAGACGACGCGCGCCAGCGGCTTCAGCCCGCGCTTCTTGGCCTCCGCGCCGGTGGTCAGCACGAGCGCCGCGCCCGCGTCGTTGATGCCACTGGCGTTGCCTGCCGTCACCACGCCATCCTTCACGAAGCGCGCGGGCAGCTTGGCCAGCGCCTCCAGCGAGGTGTCGCGGATGCCTTCATCCTGCGTCACCTGCGAGACGCGCCCCTTGCGATCTTTGACCTCGACCGGCACGATCTCTTCGGCCAGCAGACCGCGCTCCTGCGCTGATTTCGCCGTCTGCTGGCTGCGTAGCGCGTACTCGTCAATCTGCTCGCGCGAGATGCCGTACTGCTTGGCCAGATTCTCCGCCGTGACGGCCATCGGGCAGCCGCAATAGGAGTCGGTCAGCGCCTCCCACAGGTAGTCCTCGAACTTGTGCTCGCCCAGGCTCAGCCCGGTGCGCGCCCCGCGCACCACGAACGGCGCCTGCGTCATATTCTCGGCGCCGCCCACCAGCGCGAAGGTCGCCTCACCCAGCAGCAGCGCCTGCGCGCCGGAGACGACCGCCTGCAAGCCGGAGCCACAGAGCCGGTTGAGCGTCAGCGCGGGCGTCTCGATCGGCGCGCCTGCCTTCAGCGCCACATGCCGCGCCAGATAGATCGCGTCGCCGCTGGTCTGCATGACGTTGCCGAAGAAGACCTGGTCCACGTCCTTCGGGTCCACGCCCGCGCGCTCCAGCGCGCCGCGCGCCGCGATGGCCCCCAGCTCGATCGCCGAGACATCCTTCAGCGCGCCCATGAAGACGCCGAAGGGGGTGCGGGCGCCGCCGAGGACGACGACATCGCGATCGTTGACTTGCTCATTCGCCATGATGATGTTCTCCTGCGCCCGCATCGGCGCCGATAGTCCGCGCTCCCCCTCTCCTCGCGGGAGAGGGGGTCGGGGGTGAGGTTCCTACCCCTCGTTCAGGTTCCAGAAGCCCTTGCCATTCTTCTTGCCATAGCGCCCGGCCTGCACCATGCGCCGCAGCAGCGTCGGCGGATTGTACGCCTCGTCCGAGAACTCGCGATAGATCGCCTCGGCGGCCCACAGCGTCGTATCGAGGCCCACATAGTCGAGCAGCTCGAAGGGACCCATCGGGTAGCCGCAGCCGAGCTTCATCCCGGTATCAATGTCCTCCATCGTCGCCATGCCGTGCTCATACATGCGGATAGCAGCCAGCATGTAGGGGATCAGCAGGAAGTTGACGATGAAGCCCGCGCTGTCCTTGGCGACAATCGGCGTCTTGCCGAGCGAGCGCGCGAACTCCTTGAGCGTCTCGACCGTCTCGTCGCTGGTCAGGATGGTACGCACGACCTCGACCAGCTTCATTACTGGCGCTGGATTGAAGAAGTGCAACCCGCCGACCTGCGTCTGTCGGTTCGTGACCGAGGCCAGCTCGACGATCGGCAGCGAGGAGGTGTTGCTGACCAACAGCGCGCCCGCTGGCAGGATGCCGTCCAGCGTCTTGAAGAGCTTCTTCTTCTCATCCTGGTTCTCGATGATCGCCTCGACTACCAGATCGCGGTCGTGGAACTCGTTCAGGTCGAGCGTGCCACGGAAGCGTCCGCGATACTCCTTCGCCTGCTCCTCGCTGATCTTGCCCTTGCCGGTCAGCATCGTCCAGGCGCCGGTGACGCGGCCAACACCTTTGTCGAGCAGCTCCTGGTTGACCTCGGCCATCAGCACATCGTAGCCCGCCTGGGCAATCGTCTGCGCGATGCCGCTGCCCATCAGGCCGCCGCCCACCACGCCGACTTTCTCAATCGCCATTGATCTAGCGCTCCTCTACGTTGGGGAATCTCTTAGGGAACGTACACAAACCATCCACTACGATACCACGCTTCCCAGCCGCGCGCGGCGTCGGAGAGCATGGCGGAGCGTGGCGGAGCGCGCGGACTCGCGTATACTGGTGGAGGGAGACGCTCGCGCGCGCCCGCCGGACGGGGAGCGATGGGCAGAGATGGAGGGACTGTGTGTGACGACACAACCGGAGCCGCCACTGATCGTGCGCCGCGCCACCAGCGATGATCGCCGCGCCGCGCTCTCGCTGATCTCGCCCAGCAGCGGGCGCGGTCGGGCCAGCCTCTCGCTGCTGCGCGCCCAGCAGGGCATCCTGTGGGTCGCGGTAGAGCGCCCCAGTGGCGCCGCAGCGGATGAAACGCTGGTCGGGCTGCTGCTGGCCACCGCCCAGGTGGAGGCCGAGGAGGAGACGGTCGTCGGCTACATCCACGAGTTGCTGGTGCATCCGGCCTACCGGCGGCGCGGCGTGGCAATGGAGCTGCTCGACGCCGCCGAGCGCTACTTTCTGGTGGAGTGCGCATTCGGCATGGTCTCCGTCACGACCTCCTTCGACAACGACGCCGCCATCCGCCTCTATCGCAGCCGCGGCTACTCGCTCTCGCAGGCGCGGCTGGCCAAGCGCCGCGACGAAACGCCCTCCAGCGACGGCGCGGAGCGGTAAGCGCGCGGCGCGAACACGATGTGGAGATGACGACGATGTCCGATGGCATGGATGGCGCGCAGCCGAACCAGTCGCTCTCATTCGATCAGGTCGCCCATCTGTACGACGACACGCGCGGCTATCCGCCGGGGGTAGCGCGGCGCATCGCCGAGGGCATCATGCGTCGCGGACCGGTCGCTGCGGGCGCGCACGCACTGGAGATTGGCATTGGCACCGGGCGCATCGCCCTGCCGCTGCTGGAGCGCGGCGTCAATCTGACGGGGATGGATCTCTCGCCGCGCATGCTGGAGCGGCTGCGCGCGAAGTACGCCGAGGCGCGGGCCGCGCAGCCTGCCATCGGGCGGCTGGAGGTCATGCGGGGCGACATCACGGCGTTGCCCTTCGTGGCGGGCGCGTTCGACGCGGTGATCGCGGTGCATGTGCTGCACCTCGTGTCGTTGTGGCGCCAGGCGTTCGACGAGGCGCTGCGTGTGTTGCGCCCAGGCGCGCCGCTGCTGCTGGGACAGGATGTCGCCCACGGCTCGTTCGTCTCGCATCCCTTGCAAGATGAGTGGGTAGAGATCATGCGCGAGCTGGGCGCCGAGCCGCGCCGGGTGGGCGCCGCCAGCTTCGCAGAGATCCTGACGGAAGCGCGCGGGCGTGGGCTGAGCGTCGAGGAGCGCGAGGTGGCCGACTGGACGGACGCCGCCTCCCCCGCCGAGGGCTTCAGCTCTGTCGCCGACCGCACCTGGTCGCTGACGTGGCTGGTTCCCGACGACCTCTTCGCCGAGTCGGTGCGGCGGCTGGAGGTATGGGGGCGGCGCCGCTTCGGCGACCAGTGGGAGACACCGATCGAGACGCACTACTCCTTCAAGCTCGCGCGCGTCACCGCGCCAGAGAGGCCAGCCGAGAGGCCAGAGAGGTAACGCAATGGAGCCATCCGTCACAGGCGATCCGAATCTGCCGATGCGCGGGGTCGCGCAGCCCACACGCGATGAGGCGCTGGCGCTGCCGGGGCTGCGTGTCTCGCATCATCCCATCATCGCCAGCAAGCTGACCACCCTGCGCGACGAACAGACGAAGCCGGCGGAGTTCTACACGCTAGTGCGCGAGCTAGGCGCGCTGCTGGCCTATGAGGCCACCGCCGATCTGACGACCGAGCCAGCGCCGATCCGCACACCGCTGGAGCCGATGGTGGGCCAGCGGCTGGTCGGCGGCGTTGGTGTGCTGCCGATTCTGCGTGCGGGGCTGGGGATGGCAGAGGGCTTCCGGCAGGCGCTGCCGGAGGCGCAGGTGTGGCATCTGGGACTGCGCCGCGACGAGCGCACGCTGCGTCCGGTACACTACTACAACCAGCTCGCCCGCGCCGCCAACCTCCAGGTCTGCTTCGTGGTTGATCCGATGCTGGCGACGGGCGGCTCGGCGATAGACGCGCTCGATCTGCTGGTGGCCAAGGGCGTGCGGCGCCTGCGCTATCTCGCGCTGATCGCCGCGCCCTATGGGCTGGTGGCGCTGCGCCGCGCCCACCCGGATACGCCGATCTATGTCGCGGCAGTGGATGAGCGGCTCGACGAGCGCGGCTACATCTGCCCCGGCCTGGGCGATGCTGGCGACCGCCAGTTCAACACGCTGTGAGCGCGCGAACGAAGAGCCGTGACGATGCGTCGCGGCGCCCTCGTTGACCCTGTTTGACAAGCGGAAAGCGTGGCGCCTACACTCTTGCCTGAGGCGCATCCGCCACATCCGCCACATCCGCCAGACCTTTCCTCGTGCCATTCGCCGTAGGTTCTCCTCTGTAGCGTGGACCGTGTGAGGTAGCGCTGAGTGTTCGGGCGCCAGTCAGGCGCCTGTCGCGTGGATGGTCGGGGTCACTTCGCCTCGCGTACCCCTGCTGGCCGCTGGCAACGCGCCATGATCCAGCGCCGAATGCCAGAGGCAGGGAAGAGCGCAGAGCCAAGAGCGCGCCGCCAGAGCAGTTCAGAGGCTGGAGCGTGGAGAGGAGCACAGTCAAATGCCAGATGTGCGCGTCAATGACATCGCGATGCACTATGAGCAAGAGGGTAGCGGAGAGCCGCTGCTGCTGATCCCCTATCTGGCGGCGGATAACGCCTGTTACGCCTTCCAGGTAGCCGAGTATGCCAAACACTTCACCTGCATCTCGGTTGATCCACGGGGAACGGGCGAGTCCGATAAACCGGCAGGCCCCTATTCCACCGAGCAGTATGCGGATGATATGGCAGGGCTGCTCAATGCGCTGGGGATCGAGCGGGCGCACGTCATGGGGCTTTCACTGGGCGCCGCCATCGGGATGTGGCTGGCGGCCAAATATCCAACGCAGGTGAAGTCGCTCTCGCTGCACAGCGCCTGGCCCAAGACGGATCAGTTCCTGCGGGCGATCCTGGCGGGCTGGCGGACGATGGCGAAGGCGCTGGACAGTGTGCCAGAGATGGTCATCCAGGGGATCTTTCCCTGGTGCTTCACGCCGGAGCTGTATGCCGCGCGTCCAGAGTATATCGAGGCGCTGTCCGCCTTTGTGCGCGGGCGACCCGCGCAGCCGCTAGAGGCGTTCATGAGTGAGTCGGACGCCGTGCTCGCCCACGATGCGCAGGGCCAGCTGGGCGCCATCACGGCCCCGACCCTGATCACGTTCGGGCAGCGCGACCAGGTCACGTCAACACGCTTTGCCAAGCCCTTACAGCAGGGGATTGCGGGCGCGGAGCTATTGGTCTTTGAAGGGTGCGCGCATGCGCCAATCTATGAGGCAGTAGACGAGTTCAACGCGAAGACGCTGGCGTTCCTGCAACGGTATGCGGGATAGAGGAACGCGCTGGAGCTTGCTGACGCGATGAGGGCTGGGAATACTCCCAGCCCTCGTGCCTGTTTGTGCGCGGAGACCGCCGTTCAGACGGCGTGCGCGTACTGCCGAAGTCGCATGTTGGCCTGGCGCCACTCAGCTTTTTGCAGCAGAACCGCCAGCCCGATCATCAGCAGCCCGACGATGAAGCAGGCGACCTGCACCCAGGCGCCCAGGCCGATCATGGCGATTTCCACCGTCATCCAGCCGACCATGATGGCGCCAGCGACGGCCGTCGCCAGCGGTTCGAGCCGCCACTGCTTCAGCAGCGTGAGGCGCGGCCTCAAAAGCGCGACCAGCGCGGCGGCCAACGCGCTGCCACCCACGACCAGACCCAGCAGCAGCGCGGGAATCGTGAAATCCGCGAACGGCGTCCCGCTCAACACACTGAGCGGGATCTGCATGAACCCGGCGACCAGCCCAATCGCGCCGACCACCGCGCTGACTCCAGCGAACAAGTCTACGACGACTACCGCAGTCCTTACAGCCCTCGCGTTCATGGCTACACCACATCCTTCTGGCGGGACGTGCGGCGAGCTGCTTCGCTCGCGCTCTCCCACCCGAAGTGCAGTGTAGCTAACGGCAATCACTGAACGGACACAGCCGCGTGCGCGCATGTCACGCGATGCTCACGGCTCGGCGAGCCGACGCGGCCCCGTCGCCCGCGCGCTACGCTAGCGCCCACAGCCCGCCACGGAAGACGGGAACGCGCTCGCCGCTGGCTGTTTCGCCATCAATATCCAGCGCCGCCGAGCCGATCATAAAGTCAACGTGCGTGTCGCTGAAGTTGACGCCGCGCGCGGCCAACTCCTCCTGCGACATCGTCTCGCCGCCCTCGATGCAGGTGGGATATGCGCGCCCGATGGCGATGTGGCAGGCCGCGTTCTCGTCGAAGAGCGTGTTGTAGACCGGGCTGCCCCGGTTGACTGGCGAATCGTGCGGCACGAGCGCCACCTCGCCAAGATAGTGCGACCCGTCATCGGTCTCGATGATGCTCGCCAGCGCGTCCGCGCCGCTCGTGGCCGAGTACTGCGTGATGCGACCGCCCTCCAGCGTCAGGCGGATGCCCTCGATCAGCACGCCGTTGTAGTTCAGCGGCATCGTCGCGCTGACTGTGCCGTTCACACCATCGCGCTGAGGCAGTGAGAAGACCTCCTCGGTCGGGATGTTCGGCACAACTGGCCGCTCTTTCGCCAGCGCCGAGCCACCGCCCTCCCAGAGATGCCCCTCCGGAAGGTCAATCGTCAGCTCGGTTCCAGGCGCGCGGTAGCGCAGGCGCTTGAAGCGCAGGCGATTCAGCGCATCTGTGTGGACGTTGAGCCGGTTCAGATGCTCGCGCCAGGCCGCCAGCGGATCGGGCTGATCGGCGCGCGTCGCCTTGAAGATGTAGTCCCACAGCGCCGCCAGCGCATCGTCCGCGCTCAGGTTTGGGAACACCTTATGCGCCCATGCCTGCGTGGCGACCGCGCCGATCGACCACGGATGCGCCAGCTTCATGGTGGCCACCATCAGCTGCTCGCTGGCCCTGGCGTTGGCGCGGCGCACAGTGGTGAGGCGCTCGGTGGCGACGCCGTCGAACAGGTCAGGGTCAGACCCGACGAGCGTGAGGAAAGCAGTTCCCCGCGCCGATTCCTCCTCATACCAGCGGATGCGCCAGAGTTGTACATCGCTCAGCGCCTCCTCTGGCGCCAGCAGCATGCGCGTACGCGCCATCTCGCCATCATCCCACTGCGGAAAGACGTTGCGCGCGCCCATTTCGTAGGCCTGGCGTGTCAGCAGCCGCATCATCGGCGCAAGCTCTTCGACCGGAGCGGCGCTCATGTTGAGGATCAGGTTCTGGTCGGCTTGCAGGTTGACGCCGAGCTGCAGCAGAAGCGCCGCGTAGCGCTCCAGGTTGGCTTCAAAGGTCGCTTGTGCGCCGTCGGATGCCATGGAAGCTCTCTTTCGCTGGTGGTCCTTTGTTGGGGCGTGGTCAGTATCGCGCCGTGGCGCGGCGCGCGTCAACAGCGGCCAGCGAGCGGGCCTGCGATCTATTGGCGCCCGTAGCGCCCGTTGGCGGAGGCGCGCCAACTGGAGTATGCTAGAGGAGAGCGCCCGCCATCGTATGGCGCTGCTCTTCCCATCGCCATCCATTCCCACGATGATGCGTCAGCAGAGACGAGGCAAGCGTGACGGACGAACCCATTCAGCAGCCAGCACAGGAGTCTGTAGCGGAGCCGACCAGCGGTTCGGCCGCGAGTTCCCGCGTGGTCGAAGAAGACGAGCGCTATCGCGGTGCGACGCCGCCCGGCTACGACTGGCCCACGCATGGCGGCTACCTCGGCTGTCTGCTCGGCGTGATGGCCGCCTGCCTGCTGGCGCCGCTGGGCTACATCCTCTTCGGCTTCATCGGCGCCTTCCTGGTGCAGCCACTGGGCGGCGTCGGTGTCGCGCTCTCCATCCTCATCACTGTCGGCGTGTATGTAGCGATCTTCATCGCGCTCTCGCGGCTGGGCTGGCGCATGGGCAAACGCTTCCTGCGGGAGTATGAGCAGCCGTCGCGACCCGTCTGGGGCGAGGACGACGAGGAAGACTATCCGCTGGTCGTCGAGGCTGACCCACCCATCAGCCAGAGCGCCGCACCCGAAGCCGAGCAGGCGCCTGCCACCACCGAGAGCCAGCAGAGCGAGACGGCGGGCTGAGGCGCCGGATGTGTGGCGTTACGAGCCAGGTTACGAGCAAAGCCGCCAGCGGAGGAGTTCCGTTGGCGGCTCGTATTTGCATTGGCGCTGCGATTAGATGCTGATATCCCAGACTACCTCGCCCGACGAGAGGATGTCGGACTCGAATGCCAGGGTGAAGGACTTCTGTGCAACAGGTATCTCGTACACTTCCTGTCCGCGAACGACGTCTCCTGCCTCCACTTTACCGTCAGGCGGCTGCGAGGCGAAGGATGTGAACGTGTTATCGTACTTTTGCCCTGTGGAGTCCTTCAGGCTCAGTTGAAGCAGCGAAGACAGCGTTTGCTCGGAAGAGGAGACGTTCTTGAACGTCATGTCGACGACCAGATAGGTATCGCCACTCTTCGGCTGATCGATGTCGGTTGCTCCGTGCGTCTTAGCCGAATTGACTGTGATGACCCACGTATTGCCTACCTTCACCTGATCTCCCACTTTGAAGTGCTTGGCGGTCGAGGTGGAGGTGGAGTTTGAGCCGGTGGTATTGGCGCCTGTGTTGTCAGTAGTTGAGCCACACGCCATGACAACAGCGGCTAGCGCGAGCAAGAGGCCAATCAAAGGAATGATGCGGACACGGGTCACTACGGGGTTGGAAGTGGCCATAAGCGGGGTAACATCCTTTCTTGCCGACAGTGGCAAGTCAATGGTCTCGGTAGCTCGGTAGAATGCCGGAAGTTTGCTTTGGGTCTACACGCGCCGCCTCAACCTCACGCTGGACGAGATGACTGATGCAAGCGGGAAGAGTTGCACATCAACTTCCACTATGCTATAGCCGTCCATACCATATCACTCTGCGACGCGATTGTAAAAGCGGAAGCCAAGTGTGGCGCGTAAGTATTATTGCGTACATGTACCGCTGAATATCTGTAGTGAGACACGATTGATGATGCTGCGGATGCGATCACATCGTGTTACCCGCCGACGAGCGCTGAGCAATATGGAGGCTCTTGAATGAACGAGGTTCACCGTACTTGGTTGCTATTGCAGGCGCATAAAGCTAGCTCTCCAAATTGCTCATGAGCAATTTGGAGAGCTAGCTTTATTCTAACCGAGAGGCGCTTGCGTCGTCAGGCTACTTGTCAGGCTGCCACGCTCGCGGCGGCGACACCCTTGCGGTAGCGCGCGGCGCTGATCTCGCCTAGTGCGATGGCGCCGATAGCCAGCAGCACGTGGATTGCCTGCGTCACATATAGCCCCGCGCCATCGGGGACGGATGGCTGGAGCATGCCAACGATGGGCAGCGCCAGCCCCACCAGGAAGGTCGCCACCGCCAGCCCGACAGAGCCAGTCTTGGTCAGCCCCTGCGCGATGCCCAGCCACCACAGCAGCAGGACGATCACCAGGCCATTGATCATGTGACCCAGCACCCAGCCACCAGGATTCGTTGCGATGTACGAAATATAAATGCCGAGCGCGATGTTGATGATCCACAACAGCCGCAGCGCCATCGCGCTGCCGCGCACCGCCGATTGCATGCTTTGATCTCCACTCCAGTCGCAGGCGGCGCCGCTCAGATGCGCGCGATCAGTCACCGCCGCGCCATGCGCCGCCGCCGTCTCACAGCATAGCAGATCACGGCGAGCAAGCGCGCCCCGCTGGAGCTATACCGATTTTTCCGCGAATTTCAGGGACTTCAGGGACTTCGGCTCGATTGACAAGCGAAACGGCGCCTTGTATGATACCGTGAACATCGCGGGGCGGCAGGCGCCTCACGGCGCGCCAAGCCGTTTCATCCGCGCGGAACCGGCGGAGCCGCACGATTCACTCTGTCTCACTCTATCTCACTGCCTCACGCGGCCAGGAGGAGTAGGGCGGCGCATGGTCACCTACGAAGACATCACCGATATGTTCCTGAACGCGATAGACGCGACCGGGCTATCCGCGCACCCAGAATTCTGGCTCAACACCCAGACGATGGAGCGCGAGTTCGCCTGTACGCTGCATCCCGGCCCCTGCGAGGAGGCCGATCGCCGCGCCAACTGCACTGTTTCCTTCGCGTGGGGACCGCTCGACACCGCTCTCTCGATTGATGGCGCCGAAGGGGTCTGCGACTTCTTCCACGAGCCAGATGAGAATTGCCCGCACCTGCACACCGAGAATGTGCCGCCGCTGATCCTCGATCTGGCCTATGCGCTGCCGATGGAGCATGTCTCGCTGGACTCGCTCAACCTGCGCCAGATCGCCCGCACGCTGAAACTGCGCGCCTCTGAGCACAGCAGTCGCGCGGGCGAGACGCGCCCCAGCATCGCCCTGGCGCTGGGCGAGAGCAGCATGGAGGCCGAGGCGCTGACGTTGCAGCAGCGTGTCGAGCTGCCGCTGTGGAATCCAGAGGGCGTCAGCGGCTTCCGGTCGAGCGCCTCCAGCCAGGAGCGGCGCAGCGGCCACAGCACGCTGGGGCGCGCGCGGGGGCATGGCGGCGAGCAGCCGCACCCTGAAGAGTGGCTGCCACATCTGCTGGCCGAGGTGGCCGAAGACATCAGCCGGGTGGTGGTGGCGCTGGAGGAGATGCGCTCGCTGGGGCAGGGCGGCGCCTATGGCCCAGGTCGGCAGAACTGAGCCCGACCGCGCCCCATCGCGTGTCGCCGCGCGACTCCTACGCATTTTGACGTAAAAATCAGGCGCCACCTGATGGTTTTGTCAGGTGTTCACCTGATGCTGAGGCTCCCAACTCAGCGTAACGTACAAAGCAGAGAGAGAATTCCACCAAATCTCCTCCTCCCCTCCTTGTGAAGACCGGCCACTTGTGGTCCGGCCTTCGCTTTATCTGCCGCTTTTCTGCTGCTCGCTCTGACGCCCCTTCTATTGCGCATCGGCGTCGTGATGGCGCCCCGTATCGCCGCCAATCCCCACCAATCCCCACCACGCGCCGCGAGATGTTTCCTCTGGCGCCACGGGCGACGCGCGCGGTAGCCTAGAGAGCAGACTGGGAGACAGACGGGAACGTGGCGTCGCCTGGGCGCCACCACCGACACGAGGAGCAGCACACTATGACATCGGATGAACCATCGAAGACCGCCAGCGCCGAGGCGGGCGGCAGACTGGGCGACAGGCTGGCTGGGCAGGTAGCGTTGGTGACAGGGGCCAGCTCAGGGATCGGACGAGCGATCGCGCTGGCGTTTCTGCGCGAGGGCGCCGATCTGGTGGTGGTGGCTCGCCGCGCCGAGCGGCTGAATGCGCTGGCGGAGCAGGCGCAACACCTGGGCCGCGCCTGCCGCCTGGTGACGGGCGATGTGCGCGAGGAGGATACCGCCAGCCGCGCCACGCAGGCAGCGCTCGACCACTTCGGCAAGCTCGATCTGCTGGTCAACAACGCGGGCGTGGGGATCTACAAGCCGCTGGAGGAGACGAGCCCGGACGAGTACGACACGATGATGGACTCCAACATGCGCAGCACATTCCTCTTCACGCGCTACGTCGTCCCCATCCTGACTCGACAGGGTAGCGGCGTCATCATCAACGTCTCTTCGATGGCGGGTGTGATGGGCTTCCCCGGTGAGGCGGTCTATTGCGCCACCAAGTTCGCGCAGGTCGGCTTCACCCAGGCGCTGGACCGCGAGCTGCGCCCCAGGGGCATTCGCGTGGGCGTGCTGTGTCCGGGCGGCGTAAAGACGGAGTTCGCCATCGGGACCGGGCGCACCGAGGAGGGCGTGGCCGCGTCGGGCATGCTGGAGCCGGAGGATGTAGCCGACGCCGCGCTGCTGATGGCGACGCAGCGCGCTGGCTCGCGCATCATCGAGATTCGCCTGCGCCCGATGATCGAGCCGCTGGCCGGGCGCGACCCGGAGTAGCGCGCTGGACATCGCTTGGGATCACTGGAGATCGCTGGGCGGGGCTTGGTTGCCGCGCTATACTGGAGGCAGAGACCGCGCGATCAGCGGTCATGTGCTGGGAGTCATCGTCGGCCCCGCCAAACCCTAGCGAACGAAAAGAGAGCCTCGTCATGCCTGTCCCTCCACAGCCTCAGCCGCCACAGCAGGGGCCACAGCCGATGCTGGCGCTGTTCGACCCCAAGACGATCAAGGCGGCTGATTATCCACCGCTGCTGATTGGCGTGATGGCCGTCTGGTGCTTCATCGGCATCGCGCTGATGTTCGTCGGCGCGGCGCTGCCAGACACGCTGGGCTTCATCCTGACGCTCGCGCAGACGATCTTCATCCTCGCGCGCGACCGCGAGGGCTTCTACACCGGCGCGGGCTTCTTCAAGGTGGCGGAGTGGGGTCGCGGACAGCGGGTGGCGCTGGCCATCGCGGAGATCCCCGGCTACTTCCTCGTGCTGATCCTCTATGTAATGCGGGTCGTGGCGCTCAACTACCAGCGCCTCCAGCAGCCCGCGCCGCTCACGCCGCCCGCCAAGCGCAAGCGCCCGCGCGGGCGATAGCGGAACCTGACCCCCACCCCCTCACCTGAAGGGGAGGGGGAACCCAGGCCGAGCGGGTCTGTTGTTGGCTGCCATCTGCTCCCTCGACGCTCGGCTCCCCTCGCCCAGAGGGGCAGGGCGAGGGCGCGAAAGTACGCTCTGCGTTGGCAGCCGCTGTCGCGCTGGCTACAATGGAGGCCGGATACCAGGCGACGCGATGCACACGACCATACGAGGATAAGCTGAGGATAAGCGCGGCGATGCGGCGAAGCACGGTGAGGCGGCGAGGCGCGGCGCTGCTCTGGCTGGCGCTGTGCGGCTGGCTGCTGCCTGGGCTGACGGGCTGCGCGAGCGCCCCGGTCGGCGCGCATGCCCAGCCAACCGCCACGCCCGCTCCCGCCACGCTGCCGCTGCCACCGCTGCTGGGCGCCTACCACCTTTACGTCACCGATCTCGTCTCCGGCGACCTCTACGCGCTCGGCGCGCAGACCTATGCCGTGGCGCGCAGCACGCATGGGCTGGGCCTCTCGCCCGATGGCCACTCGCTCTACGTCACCGACTCGATTGGCGACCGGCTGCTGATCTTTCATCTCTCCGGCGGCCGCCTCAGCGACGAACATGCGGTGAAGGTCGGCGCGCAGCCGGTGCATATGGTCGCCTCGCCCGATGGGCGCTATATTTTCGTCACCAACTTCTCTGGCTCCAGCGTCTCGGTGGTGGATACGACGACCTGGCGCGTGGCGCGCACGATCCAGACGCCCGCCGCGCCGCACAGCATCGTTACCTCGCCCGATGGCCGCTACGCCTACGTCGCCTGCTACCTGGGCGCCGCCGTCGCCATCATTGGCATCGCCCGGCAGGCGCTGGTGGGGACGATTCCGCTGCCGCCGCTGACGCGCCCCTATGGGCTGGGCATCAGCGCGGATGGCCACTATCTCTACGCCAGCGACAACTTCAGCGGGCGGCTCTTCACGCTGGATGCGCTGGCCCGTCGCGCGCTGACCTCTACGCAGGTGGGGCTGGCGCCCGCCCTCATCGCGCGCGCGCCCGATGGCAGGCGGCTCTACGTCGCCAACGGCAAGTCGCACGACCTGAGCATCGTGGACATCACCAGCGACCCCGCCGCGCCCAGCGTCATCGCCACCGTTCCGCTCGATGGCTATCCCCACGGCGTCAGCGTGACGCCCGATGGCCGCTACGTCGCGGTGGCCGACACCGTCAGCGGCCATGTCGAGATCGTGGACGCGCTGAGCCATCAGGTCATCGCCACCGTCACCGGCATGAAGTACCCCAATGACACGCTCTCGCTGGCGGCGTAGGTGAGAGGAAGTGTGCTATGGCAAACGATGTTCCGAACAGGAATCAGCCAAAGATTTTGCGTGCGCTCGACGCCCCACATCTACTCACCCCGAAGCGCTGCCCCAATTGCGGCTTCGAGGACTCGCTGCGGCGCGTCGAGCGGGACGAATTGATCGAGGGTTGCGGCAACGTCGTCAAGATGCGTGTGCAGGTTGACGTGTGTTCGCACTGTGGTGAGCCGATCTATGACCTGCGCACGATCGGCGAGATGCAGGCGATGGAGCGCCGCCTTTGCTCCGGCGAGACGAGCGGCCTCATTCAGACGGGTGTGGCCTACCGCGCTCAGTAACCGTCGTACTGCTCGCTACTGCCGCATCTGCGCGGCCAGCGTCTCGATGCGCTCGCGGGGGCCGTAGACCCAGACGGTGAAGTCGGCGCCCTCGCCCTCCGTCTCGACCTGGAGGTCGAACTGGCTGGCCAGCCGCTCGGCGATGCTGACGATGCGCTCGCGCTGCGCTGGCCCCGCGCCGCGCGCCGAGAGCGCCAGCCGCCCCAGCCGCTCCTCTGGCTCCAGCAGCGAATCCACCAGCGCCACGAGCTGCTCGCGGCCAAAGATGACCTGCATCGGCGGCGCGCTCGGCTCCAACTGCGCCGAGAGGTCTTCGGCGGGCGAGCGGCGGCGCACCGTCAACCGTGGGATGTCTGGCTGGCCCGGCGGCGTGGGCTGGCTGGCGCGCTCCTCAGCCAGGATGCGCTCCGAAGCGCCCACCGCTTCGTCGTAGACCTCGCGCAGGCGTTCGAGTAGCTGGTCGCGCTCCTCGTCGCCAGCCTCGGCGTTGGGGTGGGCATAGGCGAAGAGACCGCGCCGCATATCGTGGTAGATGAACGGCAGATCGCTCTCAATCCTGCGTCCGCAGTTGGGGCAGACCGCCACATTCAGCGATCCGGCCAGCAGGCGATAGAGTAACTGTGGCTCCAGGGTCACGTTCACCGTCTGGTACATCGTACTGGCGAACGTGGTTCCACACTCACAGGCATAGGTCATCGTCGAGGAACGCGGCATACGGGTCTCCACTGGTCTCCAGAGGTCTCGATGAGGTCTCCATCGGCGCATCAGAACGCCGCTCCGGTCTCATCAGTGTATCATGCCGCGCGCCCCGCCCGCGCCCTCCGCGATGCCCGCCAGGATCCCGGCCAGGCAGGCGCGAAGTGGGGCGAGCAGCGCGCCGGAGCCATGCTGATCGGGGCTGGTGTGTTGTCCGGCCTGGGGCGCTATGGTATAATCCGCGATGGCGCACTGTTCGTCATGCCGCTGTGTGCGGCGACATGGAATCACCCTCCGCCGTGGCTTCGGCCCGATCGCTGGTCGCCAACCGGGATGACTCCATCACTCCCTTCAGGACTCAGGAGGCGCTCGTGATTGCCCTCGGCTATCTCTTCGCCGCCATCTTCTTCCTCGGTGGCTGTGGTTTTGTCCTCTTCTCGCTGTTC
>JAICVT010000071.1 GCA_025935235.1 Ktedonobacterales bacterium
ATCTCGCCACGGATAGCGATGGTCAGACCTTCAGTGGTGAGACCGTGGATCACGTTCGCCAGCGGATGACGAGGCTGCGCGCTGCGCTTCAGACGAGAGGCGCACGCAGTGCCAAGCGCCATCTGCAGCGGTTGGGCCAGCATGAACAACGGTTTCGCCGCGATACCAACCTGTGATCGCCAAACGGCTGATAGCGAAAGCCAGGAGCAGCCACAGAGGGATGGCGCTGGAAGACGTAAGGCACATTCGGTCAAGAACCGAAGGCACGGTTAGAAAGTCGCAGCGCCAGCGCCATTCTTCGTGGGCCTTCGCGCAACTACGCGCGTTCATCAGCTACAAGGCCGCACTGGCTGGTGTATGCCTCCATCTGGTTGACCCTCGGAATACCTCGCGTACCTGCTCGGTGTGTGGCCACTGCGACAAGGCCAATCGCAAGAGCCAACCGGAGTTTGTCTGCCAGTCCTGCGGGTTCGCTGCGCTCGCGGACTGGAACGCGGCTATCAATATCTCACGGGCGACCGTCAAGACGCCTATCGTAGCGGCTCTTGCGAGTTAGCTACAAGCCGCTAGGGCTTTAGCCTATGCGGTACTTGACGACACGCGCATTCTAGCATGACCGCCAAGCGCGCTCAAGCTCCTGTGTGGCCGCCGACCTGTGCAACCTGTGCAGAGCCTCACACTTCAGCGAAGACGCTGGTCGCGCCGGTGGCGAACAGGCGCAACAGGCTTACCTTCGGCCACTGGCGATCCACGCTGCCACCCATGCAAAGCGGTCGAATGCCCCGCGAGCGCCAGCGATTCGACGGCTGGGGGTGCGGTCAGCGATCAGGCAGTCCGTATAACGTATTAGGCTCTCGCCTTGTGCCATCTCATTACGTCATGCTATAGTTTGTATAGTTTGTACGCCCACTCTCACCTACTGTTACTTCTGGCCATGCTACCCGCCGCCCGCCACGACGGGTGAGGAGCGATTCATCATGCCGCAGCGTTCTGTCGCGCTCGACACCGCTAGCGCCACGACGGCACAAGACCGTGTGGTGTGTCCGGTCGCGCGCTGTGCCGAAATCATTAGTGGCAAGTGGACCCTGCTGATTATTCGCGATCTGACCACTGGCACGAAGCGCTTTAGTGAGCTGGAGCGCTCGCTCGAAGGCATCAGCCCGAAGACGCTCTCCGAGCGGCTCTGCTCGCTAGAGCGCGAGGGCGTGCTCAGCCGCCGCACCTACGCCGAGGTGCCACCGCGTGTCGAATACTCGCTGACCGAGAAGGGGCAGGCGCTGGCGGGCGTGATCGAAGAGATGCGCCTGTATGGCCGGACGTGGCTCGGCTGCGACGATACGGCCTCGCGGAGTTAGCGCCCGTCGCCAGGCTCGCCACGCGCGATCATCGCCACCACACAGCAGGCGATGCCTTCCGCGCGCCCCGTGAACCCCATCCCGTCGGTGGTTTTCGACTTCACACTTATACGCTCGACCGGCAAACCAAGCAGCCCCGCGATGGACACGCGCATGGCCGCCACATGCGGCGAGAGGCGCGGGCGTTCAGCCACGATCGTCGCGTCCACATTGACTATCCGCCAGCCATCCCCCGCCAGCGCCTGAGCCGCCGCCGTGACGAAGGCGCCACTCGCCGCGCCACGCCAGCGCTCGTCGCTTGAGGGAAAGTACGCCCCAATGTCACCCAGGGCCGCCGCGCCCAGCAGCGCATCCACCAGGGCATGCAGCGCCACGTCGGCGTCCGAGTGTCCGGCCAGCCCCTGCGTATGAGGAATCGCCACGCCGGCCAGCATCAGTGGCCGCCCGGCGTCTTCTGGGGCGAACTGGTGGGCGTCAAAGCCCATACCTACCCGCGATTCGTCTTCCACGCTTCTCCTCACAGTGATCCCGGCGCCAGGCCGCGGATGAAGCGGCCTTAGAACGGGATGCGCAGATAGGTCAACACCATGCGCTTGGTCACGGGAGCGGCGAACGCATCGCCGCTCCCGGAATATTCCACCAGCGTCGCCGCCGCGATCTTCGGCGTCACCGGCGGCCCAGAGAGCTGCTGCGCGGGCGCGTAGGCCACGAACCAGGCATGCGGACTGGGCTGCCCCGACTCCGCCGTTCCCGTCTTGCCCGCGACCGTCACTGGATAGTTCTTGAAGAGTCCCGTGCTGGTTCCACCCGGCGCATACAGCGGGCCGAGCATCGCTATCTGCACGACTTGCAGGTTATCCTGTGAGATCGGCGCGACGCCCGCCTGCTGCGGTGTGAACGTGCTGATCGTCTGGCCGTTGGTATCCACCACTTTGGTCACCAGCAGCGGTCGCATGCGCTTGCCATTGTTGGCGATGGTCGCGGTGAACGAGGCCACCTGCATCGGCGTCGCCTCGAAGAAGCCCTGGCCGATCCCCAGGTTCGCGGCGTCGGACGGACTCCAGCCCGCGTCTTTGTTCGCCTTCAGCCAGGCGGGATCTGGCACCAGGCCAGGATTATCCTCACTCGCTGGCAGCCCGATAGTCGCCGACGGCGAGCCGAAGCCATACCCTTTCGCCATCGTCGGCAGGAAATTCGGGTCCTGATTGTTGAGCATCACGGCGACGGTCCAGAAGATGACATCGCACGACGGCCCGATCGCCTGCGGCGCAGTCAGCGTGCCGTGCCCGGTCGGCTTGTCGTCTATGCTCAGATGATTTTCGCCTGGCACCTGATACGAGCCAGTGCAGGTGAAGGTCTGCGTCGCGCTGATGCCATGCTCCAGCGCCGCCGAGAGTGTTACCATCTTGAAGATCGAGCCAGTCGGCACCGCGGCCATCGTGGCGCGATTGAGATACGGGCTATCCAGCGCGTTGAAGCGCGCCTGCTCGTTGGCGGTGAACCCCAGCGAGAAGTCGTTGGGATCATAGATCGGGTACGACCCCATCGCCAGCACATCGCCCGTGGTGGGATCGAGCGCGACTGCGCCGCCACCATGCCCCTTCTGATTCGCCAGATTGCTCATCGTGGCCTGCTGAGTGGGCATGTCAATCGTGGTGTAGACGTTCTGGCCGTTCTGCGCGGCGCGCGCGGCGATCGTCGCCAGCACAGGACCATCCGAGCCGTCGGCGTTGCGCGCGCGCACGTCCAGTTCGCCGCCCTTGGTAGGGCGCAGGCTCTGCTCGCCCCATTGCTCCACACCCGCTCGCCCGATGATGTCGCCGCTCTGGTAGTAGTGCGTCGGATCGCTGGCTATCTCGGTCGGGTCTACCTGGCCGATGTAACCCGTGATCGGCGCCGTGACGCTGCCGAAAGGATAGACCCTGCCGATGGTCTGCTGCGCCTGGATGCCTGGCAGATTCAGCGCCGCGCTCACCTGCTGATAGAGCATCGGCGTGATCGTGCGGACTGGCCAGAAGGTGTTGGCGTCTTTGCCCTGATACGCGGCGCTGACTTCCGCCGCCGTCAGATCGAGATTCTTGATGAGCGCCTGGCTGACCGCGTTGGCATCGGTCATTTTGGCAGGCGTGATCCCCACTACATACACATTCTCGTCTATCGCCAGCGCCTCGCCATCCGCGCTATAGATCGTCCCGCGCTGCGCGGTCGTCGTCGTCAGTCGCACCAGATGCGTGTAGTTAGGATCGGAAGGGTCGTCGAGCTGCGGAAAGATCAGACCGGGACTCCAGTCCACCCGCCAGACGTTTTTGGCCAGCGAGAGCGGTACGACAATATCTACCGCGATGTCGCCAAGGCTCACGCTGCGCATGATGACACGCGCTGGAAACGAGACGTGCGTCGCGTCGGCCTGCGTCACCTTGCCCAGCGTGGCTGACATGCTGTAGACCTGCGCCTGGGCGACGATCCCCTGGGTGCGGCGGGTGATGTAGTCCTGCGCGCTCTTGTAGTCGGCGGGATTAAGCTGGAAGCTGGCAGCGGCATGCAGGATGGTTGGGCTGGAGAAGCGCGTCCGGCTGGCAGCCGAAGTAAAGCCATACATGGCGGAATATTTGCCGCCCGTGTACGCGGCCAGATAGCTGTTCGCCACCTGGCACGGCGAGGCAGTGGCGCAGCCCGTGAGGTCGTGGACGCCAGCGTTCTGCTGCGCGACCGGCCCAATGATCTCATACGCCACGCCGGCCACGATGGCCACCACCAGCGCCGTCGTCAGCACGTAGGCCCACAGCGGCGGCCTGCGCCAGCTTGTCGCGTTCGCGGGTTTGGCGGGTCGGCGCGCTCTGGCGCGTTGCGGCGGCGCCTTGCGCCCCGGCGGCGCGATTGCCTCTGGCGGAAGGTCTACAGTGGCGTCATCCAGTCCCGCTGAGGATTGCGACGCGCCCGCGACGACAGGAGCCAGCGCCCGGTCATCCTCCGCCTGTGGCGCGGCGCCCGCTGGCGCGATGCGTGTGGCCTCCGCCTCGTCGTTGGTTAGCGGCGCCCAGGGATGGTCGCCCTGCTGCGATGCGCCCTCACGATCCTCTGCCATGGTCGCCATCCCTTCACTGGCCGCTACGCGACACCTGCCCTATTGTACACATTTCGCGTATCGCCGTGGCAGTCAGTTCGCTGTGAATCTCACGACACTTCGGCGCGCTGCGCGTCTCCCTATTCAGTGTGAGCGCCCGTTCTGGGGACGGGCGCGGCAGAGGCGCCCCGCCAGATGGCACAATAGACTGTGCGCTCGCGTGAAGAGGTCATACGCAGGCGCGCCGACGAGGAAAGTGAGAGCAGTTGAGCGCAACTGGATTAGCGCCGCATGACGCGCGCGCAGGCGTCGCCATCTGGCGCGACCGCGAACGGCAGCGGGCGCTGCTGCGGCGGCACGGCGCGCTGCTCGGGCTGGCGCTGCTGGTCGGCGCGCTGCTGCGGCTGGTCTGGCTCGGCGATACGTCGTTTCTGGGCGACCAGGCGCAACTGCTGGCGGTGGCGCAATCCGCCGCGCTGCACCACGCGATCATCCTGACGGGCATCCCCAGCTCGCTCGGCTCGCTCAATCCGCCCGCCTCCACCTGGCTCTACGCGCCATTCGCGCTGCTGGGCGGGCCGCTGGGCGCGACGATATTCACTGCGCTGGCCAATATCCTCGCCATCGCGCTGCTCTATGCGCTGGCCACGCGCTACCTGAGTCGCTGGGCCGCCTTCGCCGCTGCGCTGCTCTACGCCACCGCCAGCGGACCCGTCCACTACGCGCGCTTCATCTGGCAGCAGAATCTGCTGGCCCCGGTCGTCATCCTGTTCTTCTGGGTCATCCTCAGCGCCGTCGTCGAACGCAGGCGCGGCTGGCTCGGCTGGAGCCTGTTGCTCTGCGGCGTGGCCATCGAGCTGCACCCAACCGCCGCGCCGCTGCTGGGGCTGATCGCTGTCGCGCTGGCCTTCACCTGGCGTGAGCTGCGCAGGCGCGACCTGCTCTGGGCCGCTGCGGCCATCGTCGCGCTGGTCGGCCCGACGCTGCTGTGGGAGGCGCTCAGCCACGGCTACGACCTGACCGGCGCGTCGCGCTTCAGCCAGGGGCGCGCGGTCTTCGACACCTGGGCGCTGACCTACCTGCTCCAGCTCATCCAGCCCGCCCCAGCGGGCGCCTATGGCCCTGCCTCGGCCTATCTGAGCGCCGGGCGCGGCGTCGCCTGGTTGGGCGTGGTGATGGAGGTGGTGCTGATCGCCTCGCAACTCTGGTTGGTGGCCACGCTGGCGGCGCCGTGGGCGCGGGCGCGCACCGACGTCCGCACTAACGTCCGCACGGCCTTCCGCGTCGGGCTGCGTGCTGCGCTCGGCGAAGCGCGCTGGCGGCTGGCGCTTTGCCTGGCGCTATGGGAGGCGCTGCCGCTGGCGCTGATGCTGCGCCACTCGCGGCCCGTCGAGCCGCATTATCTGCTGGTGATCCTGCCCGCGATCTACCTCTGCCTCGGCGCGGCGCTGGCCTGGGCGACCGACTGGCTGCAAAGCCGACTGCGGGACTGGCTGGCCGCTCGCGCTCAGCCAGCGGCACACGCGCGGATGGTCGCCCTCGCGGCGCTGGTAGCGCTTATCATGCTCATCAGCGCCGGGCAGACGGTGGGCGTGGCGGCGGAATTGGCCACGATTCATGCCGGCCAGTTCGAAGGTCTGACCCTGCCGCTGCACTACGGCGCCCCGCTGGCCAGCGAGCGCGCCGCGCTGGCGGCGACCCAGGCGCTGGCGCGTCAGCTTCATGCGACGGTCGCCATCGCCGCGACGCGCGTGGAGCAGGAGCCGCTCGGCTACCTCAACGCGACCAACCCGGCCAGCGCCGCCGCGACCGACTACATCAGCGACGGCTGCCTCGCGATACCCGCCGCCAGCGCGAAGCAGCCGCTCGTCACGCTGGTCGTCCCCGGTTCGACCGCCGCGCAACTGCTGCCACAGGTTCAGGGCGCGCGCCTCGTCAAATCCATCGCCGTGCAGGGCCGCCCACCATACCAGCTCTATGTCATCGCGCCGGGCGCCAGCCTCACGGGCGAGACGCCGATTGCGCCTGCCACGGCCAGCGCGCAGACGCAGCCCGCGGCCTACACCATCACCCACACCAGCGGGTCTGGCTCAGCGCTGGCGATCCGCTGGGTAGGCGCGCCCACGCTCGCCAGCGACCCCGCCACAGCCGTCAGCTACTGGTATGGCGCCGACCCGCGCACGACGACGCCCATCGCCAACTACACATTCAGCGCGCAGCCGCTCGACGCCACGAGTCAGCCGCTCAGCCAGCCGCTCACTACCGACTGCGCGCGGCTGGCGTGGTCGCCTGGGCTGAGCGTCATCACAACGACGCGACTGCCCGCCAATCAGGCGTCGGGCGCGCCGGTGGCGAGCTGGCGAGTCACGGCGTACGTGGCGCCTGCCGTGGCGCTGCGTCCCACCCTCGGCCCGCTGGCGCTAGAGACCGGCGCCATCACGTTTGGCCCGGCGCGCGCGCTCGGCTCTGTGGTGACTCTCGCAAGCATCTGACACGGCCCAACCGCGTTACCCCGCCGCCGCACGCCCGTCACCACCGATAGCCCAGGAATCGTGGACGATGTGGAAGGTGTCTGGCGAGTGAGAAGGACTGTTCGATGGCGGTGAATACTCAGCAACGAATGCGCCTGCCCGCGTTGCAGCTGCCGTCGCGGCTGCGCGGGTGGCGGCTCCCTGCGCCGATCCCGCTCGCCGAGGCGCAACGCCCGCTGCCCTGGCGCTGGCTCTGGCTCCAGGCCCTCAGCGTCTGGTTTGCCTCGCGCGCCGCCTTCGCCGTGCTCACGCTCTACTACCCACTCGTCACTGGGACAGAGTCGCCGAAGATCAAAACTGTCGCGTTGGCCTCTATCATCCAGCGCTGGACGTACTGGGATGGCGCGATCTACATTCACATCGCGCAGAGCGGCTACACGCCGCCGGAATACAGCGTCTACTTTCCGCTCTATCCCGCGCTGATCCGCTTCTCCACGTTCATCATTGGCCCCCACTGGGCGACCGCTGCGCTACTCGTCTCGAACCTCGGCGCGCTGCTGGCCTACGGCGGCATTGCGGCGCTGGCGGCCCAGTTCGCCTCCACCGACAACACGCGCAAGGTCGTCCGCACGGCGCTGATCCTCTTCGCCGCCTATCCGCTGGGCTTCTTCACCGCCGCCGCCTACACCGATGGCATATTCGTCGGGCTGGCGGCGTTCGCGCTGCTCTTTGCCGCGCGCAGGCGCTGGTGGTGGGCGGCGGCGTTCGCGCTGCTCGCCGGATGGTCCCGCCCGGTCGGGCCAGCGCTCATCCTGCCGCTGGCCTGGGAGGCGCTCCAGTATTACCGCTATCACCGCGCCGCTCGCGCCGAGGCAGGCAAGAGAGGCGAAGGAGGCGAGGGATCAGTGCAGCGGGCATTGCGGACGGCAGCGCCCGCGCTGGCGGCCATCTGCGCGCCCATTCTCAGCGTTGTCACGTTCTCCGCCTACCTGTGGCGGCGCTACGGCGACCCGCTGATGATCGTCCACGCCGAGCATCACTGGGCGCATTTCAGCATGTCTCCGATCCTCTCGATTCCGGTGGCCATCTTCGCCTTCGCACATGTGGCGATCAACTCGCCGCTGCAATTTCGGGTCCTGCTCGACCTGGCGCCGGTGATTGGCGCGCTCGTCATCACACTGGTGGCGGCACGGCGCGCGCCGCTGGTCCTCACCCTCTACATGCTGGGCCTGCTCTACATCGTCACCTCCGAGCCGATTGACTTTACCGACCTGTTCATCTCCGGCGGGCGCTACATGATCGCGGCGTTTCCCGTTGTACTCTACTTCGCCCACTGGCTGCGGCGGGCCGATTGGCTGCTGCCCACGCTGTGCGTCTGTGGCGTGGCGCTCCAGGCTGTCGTGACCATCTATTTTCTGGGGCACGGCTGGATTGTCTGAGCGCGTGGCGCTTGCCCTGATTCCAGACGCGGCGAGAGCAGGCCACAGGCTGCGCATACATGCAACCGGCGCCTGCTCTCGCGCGCTCTGGACAAGGTTCTACGCTACTTCTTCGAGCCTCCGAACATCCCACGGATCAGCGTGTAGAACACGCTGACGATGATCGCGCCAATCAGCGAAGAGACGATTAGCACGCCCTCGAGCGCGAAGTCGACAGGAAGCCTGTTCTTCTGAGCAAAGGTCTCGAAGATGTAAGCGCCAATGACCGTCAGGATGACGCCAGTTACCACGCCACCCGGCTTCTGCTTGGTCAGCTTCTCCGTGACGAAGAGGACGACGACCGCCAGCACGATCAGGATGATCAACTGGATCAGGTTGATGTGATAGGCCGGGGTGGGCCAATCCAGCACCTGGACGGTCGCATCCGTCTGGTGGAAGATCTGGTTCAGGATACCAGAATTCGGGATCGGGTTGAACGAAGGGACAGCGGCTACGACAAAGGCGGACATGTGCTGCAAGTCTCCTTTCCTCACCCTGAGGGATCAATGATGGCGCCACATCGTTGTGGATGCGCCCGGCTGCTGCGTTAGCAAGCGATAGGCCAAGGCGAAAGCTAGCATAGCATGGGCGCGCAACTTGCGGCATATTCGCTTGTTCGATTGCGCTCGCGGCATAATCCGCAGAGGGCGCTCGATCTCGGCGCTCGATCTCGGCGCTCGATCTCGGCGCGAGAGCCGCAGTCATCCGCGCGTAGTGAGGAGCAATCATCATGGACTATCGGCGACTTGGCGCTTCAGGCCTGCGCGTCTCGGTCATCGGCCTGGGAGGCAACACCTTGGGGCGCTACGTGGATGAGCGCGGCACGGCGCAGGTGGTTGGCGCGGCGCTCGATCTCGGCGTCAACTTCTTCGACACAGCAGACATCTACAGCGCGGGCGTCTCTGAGGAGCTGCTCGGCAAGGCGCTGCGTGGCAATCGCGAGCGAGCGCTGATCGCGACCAAGGTCGGCATGCGCGCTGGTCCTGGCCCCAACGAAAACGGTTCCTCGCGCAAACACATCTTCGACAGCGTGCGCGCCAGTCTCGATCGGCTGGACGTGGACTACATTGATCTGCTCCAGATCCACCGCTTCGATCCCGATACCCCGCTCGAAGAGACGCTCGAAGCGCTCAACGATTTGGTGCGCGCGGGCGACGTGCGCTACATCGGCTGCTCGAACTATGATGCCTGGCGGCTGACGCAGGCGCTGTGGATCAGCGACCGCCGACGCCTGGCCCCATTCGTCTCGGCGCAGCCCCAGTACAATCTGCTCGCGCGCGAGATCGAGCGTGAGCTGATCCCCGCCTGTCTGGAGTTCGGCGTCGGCGTCATCCCCTTCTCGCCACTGGCGGGGGGCGTGCTGACGGGCAAATATCGGCCAGATCAGCCCGCGCCAGAGCACACGCGCGGCTACAACAACCCCAACTTCGCCGCGCGGCTCAATCGCGCCGACCTGGAGACCGTCGAGCGCCTCGATGCCTGGGCGCACGAACGCGACCACACCGTCGGCGAGCTGGCGTTGGCATGGCTGGCCGCGCAGCCAGCCGTCTCCACCGTCATCGCGGGCGTGCGCTCGCCTGAGCAGGTTGCCGCGAACGTGGCAGCAGGCGAGTGGAAGCTCTTGCCCGACGACCTGAGCGCGATTGATAGCCTGCTGTCGCCTGAGGGCGGCTCCAACGACGAGGCCGAGTAGCGCCGCCAAAACAACATACGTGCGGATTGGCCGGTGGCATGCGAGAGAGCGCGCCACATTGCATAGCGCGTTCGTTGCACAGGCATTGACAAGGGAGCGCTGTGCCAGGTACCATCTTCACAACGTCGCGTTGCGATCAGCTATCGGGGCTGATCGCGTCGCGCGGTGCGACCGAGCTGGCGACAAGCTCGTGACGCAGGCGGGTCCAGCGATCCACGACAATCATCGGCGATCTTCGGCGATCTTCGGCGATCATTGATTGGAGCGACTGCATGGACAACAACACCGTCCGCAGCAGAGGAGCGAGCTACTGGCTCTACCTCCTGCTTCTCCTCCCGTTCATCGCGACCCTGTGGCCACCGTTCTACAACGCGCTGCAACCAGAGTGGCTCGGCATCCCGTACTTCTACTGGTATCAGTGCCTCTGGATCATCCTCAGCGCGGTCATCACGGGCATCGTCTACTGGACCTCGCGCGATTGAGCGCGATTGAGCGCGCAACTCAGACACCCTGAACTCAGCTGACCCTGCTTGATCCCGGTCTCGCCCTGTCGCTGCTACGGCGCCCCTCGCGCTTGCCACTCGATGTCAACGCGCAGTTCAGAGGAGAGCCACATGTCCAACGTGAATGTGACGGCGCTCATCATCTTCGTCGTGCTGTTTGCGCTCGTCACCGTCCTCGGGTTCATCGCGGCCAGATGGCGCGCGGGTGACCTGAACCAGCTCCATGAATGGGGCCTTGGCGGCCGCCGCTTCGGCACAGTCGTGTCGTGGTTCCTGCTCGGCGGCGACCTCTATACCGCCTACACCTTCGTTGCGGTTCCAGCGCTCGTCTTCGCCAGCGGCGCCATCGGATTCTTTGCCGTCCCGTACACCATCATCGTCTATCCCTTCATCTTCATCGTCATGCCACGCCTGTGGAGCGTCGCCCGCAAGCATGGCTACGTGACGCCAGCCGACTTCGTGCGCGGGCGCTATGACAGCAGCACGCTAGCGCTGGTCATCGCCCTGACGGGCATCCTGGCCACCATGCCCTACATCGCGTTGCAGCTCGTCGGCATTCAGGTCGTGCTCGCCGGACTCGGCCTCTCGTTCAGCGGCTCCATCCTTGGTGTGCCACTGAATGACCTGCCGCTCATCATCGCCTTTGTCATCCTGGCCGCCTACACCTACACCAGCGGCTTGCGCGCCCCAGCGATGATCGCGCTGGTGAAAGACCTGCTGATCTACATCACCGTGATCGTGGCGGTCATCGTCATTCCGATTCAGCTCGGTGGCTATGGCCACATCTTCACCGTGACGCTCCAGCATCAGGCCGCCGTCAAGGCCGCCATCGCGCATCCGACGCCCGGCGTCAAAACCCCTGGGCCGTTCGGCGTCATCCTGGCGCCGCCAACCGCCACCAGCCTGGGTACCTATGGCGCGTATGCGACGCTGGCGCTCGGCTCGGCGCTCGCGCTCTTCCTCTACCCGCACTCGGTGACGGGCGTGCTGGCGGCCAACAGCCGCAAGGTCATCAAGCGCAATGCCGCGCTGTTGCCAGCCTATTCATTCGTGCTGGCGCTGATCGCACTGTTCGGCTATATGGCCATCGCGGCAGGCGTCTCGAAAAACCCGGCCTTCGCGGCCAACTTCAAGCAGTACGGCGGCACCTTCGCGGTGCCCGCGCTACTCTTGCAGAGCTTCCCAGCGTGGTTCGTCGGTGTAGCTTTCGCGGCCATTGCCATCGGCGCGCTGGTACCTGCCGCTATCATGGCCATCGCCGCCGCCAACCTCTTCACCCGCAACATCTATCGCGAGTACTTCCGCAAGAATCCCAGCCCAGGTGAAGAGGCCTCGGTGGCCAAGCTGGTCTCACTGATCGTCAAGTTCGGCGCGCTGTTCTTCATCCTCTACCTGGGGACGCAGAACGCGTTGAACCTGCAACTGCTCGGTGGCATCTGGATTCTCCAGACGTTCCCGTCCATCATCATCGGCCTCTACACCCGCTGGCTGCATCGCTATGCGCTGCTGCTGGGCTGGGCGGCTGGCATGATTACCGGCACCTACATGGCCTACACTCAGCATTCCGCCGCTACGGCGCACTTCGGTTCGTCGGTCTTCCCGCTCCAGCTCGGCAGCTTTACAGCGGCGGGCTATGCGGCGTTCTATGCGTTGATCGCCAACCTGATCGTGACCGTCGTCCTCTCGCTGATCTTCAATCTCGTCAAGGCGCCTGCCGGCGTTGATGAGACCAGCGACACGGACTACGAGCACGAGCCTGAGCCAGCGCTGGCTGGCGTTGGATCCGAGCATTAGGGCGCCGGAGCGCTGATCGCGACTGGATGGATGGGCGGCGTCGGAAAAGCGCCGCCCATCCTGCTGTCCTGCCTTTGCCGACGTTCGGCGGCGTCTATCGTATAGTAAAGCGATCAACTCAGCGCGCCTGCGTTACACCCGCGGCGCGCCTGCTCAGCAGCCGCGCCCGCGAAAGCGCGCGGCGAGCGATAGACGCCCAGACGGGCTGGAGCGACAGGAGAACGCGACGACATGATGGCTGCTGGCCACTCGACTATCCAACCCGTCAGACCGCAGGAGGTGTCAGTCATCATCCCGGTCTATAACGAAGTCAACACCATCCTCGAGGTCGTGCGTCGCGTCCAGGGGCAGCCCAACGTCACTGAGATCATTATCGTGGACGACTGCTCGATTGATGGCACACGCGAACTGCTCAAGCAGACGCCTTCAACCCCTGGCATGAAGCTGCTCTTCCACGACAAAAACATGGGCAAGGGCGCTGGCATCCGCACCGGCGTGCAGGCGGCCAGCAAAGACATCATCATCATCCAGGATGCCGACCTCGAGTATAACCCCAGCGACTTCCCGACCGTGCTGCGGCCCATCCTGGACGGCGTAGCCGATGTCGTGTATGGGTCGCGCTTTCTCGGCATCCACCGCAGCTTCATGCTGCATCACTACCTCGGCAATCGCTTTCTGTCGCTGGTCACCAACGTACTCTACAACAACATGCTCACCGACATGGAGACAGGCTATAAGGCCTTCCGCGCGCCGATCCTCAAGGGCATCAAGATTCGCAGCAATCGCTTCGACTTCGAGCCAGAGATCACCGCCAAGGTGCTCAAGCGCGGCTACCGCATCTACGAGGTGCCGATCTACTACGCCGGACGCGACTATGCCGAGGGCAAGAAGATCACCTGGCGCGATGGATTCGCCGCGCTCTGGGCGCTGGTCCGCTTCCGCTTCACCAATTGACTGTTCTCCCATTGACGACGGGTGGATGATAGCGTCGGGCGACGCCGAGGCGGACGTAGCGGCGTGTGGGGGAGCGAATCATGCGCGCAACCGACCAGGGCTACATCATTGGCAGGGCGCTGTGGCGGTGGGTCACCGCGCTCGCTCCCGGCGCGCTCATCATCGCGCTGCTGGTGGGGCTACTGCTCGGCTTCGGGCCAGCGCATCCGGCGGGTCTCTTCGATGTCGGCCTCGCGCTGGCGATTGCGTTCTTCGCGCTAGGCGAGTTCATCATCATCACGGGCTTCATCCGCAGGCCCGTGCTGCTCGCCACCAGCGACGCTGGCCTGCTCTACTATCCTGTGCGCTCCGATCCAATGGCGATTCCCTGGTCGAGGGTCGCCGCGATCTTCGTGCGCGAGCGATTGGTTGGCCAGACGATGATGCGCTCACTGGTCTTCGCCTTGCGGCCGCTGCCCGGCGAAGATCCCAATGATCCCGAGGCGCTCGACCACGTCAGCCTGCCCGCCCACCAACTCCCGCTGAGCGCTGGCCGCTGCCTGCGCCTGCTGGCCGAGCGCCACCGCGACCAGATCGCGCTCAACAACATCGCCGTCTACGAGCAGCCGCAGGTGGAGATGGGGAAGCTCGCGGGGTGGTAATGCGACCTCGCGCGGCGCTACGATAGTCTGCGAGAGTGGTAGTTCCTCACCTGCCCTGGAGACTTCGCGCCCATGAACTCCGCTCTGCCCGATCCCTCGACCCCGTTCGGCGCGCGCGTCGCCGAACGATTGCAAACCGAGCGCATCATCTG
>JAICVT010000058.1 GCA_025935235.1 Ktedonobacterales bacterium
CTTGCCAGTATGCTCATCTAGCGCATAGATCGCTCCGCGTACACATGGAACGTCGTCGTGCGACGCCAGGCCGATGTAGACGTTGCCGTTGATGAGCAGCGGCGAACTCCAGATGTGCGCTCCACGCGACGCGCTCAACTGAACTGACCACGCTTCCTGTCCTGTGCGCGTGTCAACGGCGTAGAAGCGCGCATCGGGATTCCCAAAGAACGCCAGGCGCAGGGCCGAATCAACGGCCACCGACGAGCTTACCGTGGCAATCTTTTGCGGCCGAGCATCGAATCGCCAGAGTTGGGCGGACGTGCGCAGGTCAAAGGCATACAGCGAGTTGCCGTTTGTCACGTAGACGACGCCATCCACCACCGCAGGCGTTGACTCAAACGAGGCCTTCATGTGGACTGTCCAGCGCGGAGCGAGTTGAGAGACGTTGTTCGCAGAGAGCACGGTTTCCGGATTAGAGCCAGTTCCCCGCAAGTCGAACCGGTACTGCGACCAGTCATTGCCAGGCGGCAGCGGCACAACCGTCGGTGTCGGGACAGACGTCGGATATGAGGTTGCGGTCGCTCCCTGCTGTGCGCGCTGGTGAAAGTAGCGCGCTAGCTGCCCACGACTGGCGCTGAACGTGGCGCCTATCCCAACGACGATGGCGAGCAACACCACGATGGCGCCCGCGAACGCTGCGCGACGTGGCCGCTCTGGCAAGCGTGGTTCAGCGAATGGTGGGGCGTTTCTTGCCGGGGAAGGACTGGTATTGTCGTCTGCCACTGGGCTTCTCCATAATCCATACTATTCGCCATATGTGGCTCGTTCTCAGTGACGATGTACTCGCGAACGGTCGCACATCAGCCACTCAGTGATTGGCGATACCAGTGTAACAGTGAAGTCAATTTCTGGCGTACCGGGGCTGTGCAGGACGGGGGTGGGATTGTGGCGCCTGGTGGGGCGGAGTACATGCGCAGGGTAGACAGTGGGAGGAGGCCGAGGAAGACGACATGGGGAGTCCGGGTTGAGCCACGGAGAAGTTCAGGGGTGAGAGGCACGAAGCAGGCTACGCGGCAGATGGCAACGCGAGACGGCACTGGGCGTGGCGACGGGGACGCGCTTATTCAGAGGCGGCAAGCCCCATCTAGAGCAAGGCCGAACAGGAGGAGTGGTCGTCGGGTTCGCTCAGGCAGTCGCCCCGCCTCATGTCTCTCATGCCTCTGGCGTATCCGGCGAATTAGTGGTGTCAGGCGGGCGGGTGAAATCGCCGCTCTTGCCGCCGCTCTTGCGCTCCAGTTGCGCGTGCTCGATCACCATGCCCCGATCAATCGCCTTGCACATGTCATAGATCGTCAGCGCGGTGGCGCACACGGCGGTCAGCGCCTCCATCTCCGCGCCCGTCTTGCCATACGTCCGCACCGTCGCCTGGATGCCCACCAGCCCATCCTCGCCCGCCTCAGCCAGCTCAAACGCGATCTCGACCCCTGTCAGCAGGATCGTGTGGCACATCGGGATGATCTGCGGCGTCTGCTTGGCGGCCATGACACCCGCCACCTGCGCCACCGCCAGCACATCACCCTTGGCCATCGCGCCCGCCTGGATGCGGCGCAGCGTCTCGGCGCGCATGCGCACGCGCCCGGTGGCGACCGCCTCGCGGATCGTCTCAGGCTTGTCGCCCACATCCACCATGTGCGCGCGGCCCGCCTCATCGAAATGTGTCAGATCCATCGCGGATAGCTCCCTCCAACGATCTGGCGCGTCGCGCGACGCCAGCGACGACTCAGCGATAGTCCAAGGGTGACTCTCGGCGGTTCGCGCGCCCTCAGCGCCGCCTGAGACGTTCAACTCACGAGAGACGGCGCTGAGTCTCGCCCAGGACCACCATAGTTCACCGTAGTTCGACGCCGCTCCCAGCGCGCTTGCGCCTGCGGGGCGCGCGCGCTATACTGGCTCTGAGTATACGCGGCAACGAGCGCGGCGGACCACAACACCACGGACATCACGGTAGCAGGAGTTTGCAGCATGGCGAAGAAGTCTCACACTGGGCACAGGCCGGCGCCACAACAGGCAAAGGGCGCCGCCCGCAAGCCGCAGGCTCCCGCAGGCGCCGCGTCGTCGGCCACACTGGTGCGCCCGCCCAGCTTAACCGACTCGGCGCCTGTCTCCAGCGCCAGCGCGCCAGCCACGCCTAGCGCCTCCAATGTGGTCGCTGACACGCCTGTCGCCACCCCCAGCGCCGCAAAGAGCGCCTCGTCCAGCGGTGCGGCCCGGCCCGTGGCGCCCAAACCCGCCGCTGCGGCGACCGCGCGCAGGGCGGCTGTCGCCGAGCGGCCCGCCGCGACCGCGACATCCCCCGCGCCGAAGCCCCCCGCGCCGAAGCCCCCCGCGCCGAAACCCGCCGCGCCGAAGGCCGCAGCCCCCAAGCCCGCAGCCGCCGCGCCGAAGCCTGCCGCGCCGCGCCCGCAGGCGACCGCCATCTCCACACGCGAGCAGAATCAGCGGCTGGCGCGCGCCCGTGCGACCCAGCGCGCTCGCCAGGCCAATCTGATCTCGGCGGAGAGCTACTCCTACGTGCTGGGCGACCTGAAGTTGATCGTTGGGCTGGCGGTGAGCGCGCTCATCGTGCTGGTCGCGCTGACCTTCGTGCTACCGCACTGAGCGCGCCTTCTCTGATACAGTGACGACCGAAGCCAGATGGCTTCGGTCGTTTGTATTCTCATTCCCGCGTGGCGCGAACCATCGCGTCAGCGTGGGTCGCTACATGGCGCTACGGACATCGCTGGGCAGCGGCTCGCCCTGGCGATAGTCGTGCGGGATCGAGACGCCAAAGACACGCTCGGCGGCAAGGGTGTGGCTGCATGCGCCGTGATCGGTGAAGAAGTTGCAGTCGCAACTCCACGCGCCCTCATGGAAGCGGATCGTGTGCGTATCGTTCTCACCGCGGAAGGTCGCTTCAAACTGGCTCAACTGGATACGGTCTGGCTCCTGGGCATACTGCTTGGCCTTCGCGATTTTGCCGATCATGCTGGAGTACATGGGCCTTCTCTCGCTTTCCTGCTGGCGCCCGACGAGGGCGCCGAGCCTGGCTGCGCCGGGAGATCCGGAGCAGACGTGAGGCTGTTGTGGCGCTGTCGCGCGATCTGACGCCTCTTTCGCCAGCGCGCTTCACCAATCACACCGACGTCTCAAGGGATCGCTCGCAATCGCTTGAACGGGCCACACGCCCGGCGTCTCCGCGTCTGGGCGATGCGCTCGTCAGGCAAGGCTTGACATAAGACGAACTACAACGGATGGAGCCAGTCAGAGCGCTGGCCTCTCCGGAACGGAACCCCATCGAATTTGGTCGGTTCGGTCGCACACGCCGCGGGAATCCATTCCCTTACCGCTTTCAGGTCAGCGGCGCACTACCTCATCATAGGCGCACACACACCGAGCGCGACCATACGAAAAAAGGCGCTGAGACTACATGCGTCTCTAGCGCCTTAGCTTCACCACCGGCACACACGCGAGCATGCGTGCGGCCTCTATCGCTGAACGATCGTCAGACGTTCGCAGCATCGGCTGCCTCCTCGCTGATTGCGGATCGGAGCGCCTCATTTGTCGTGGATATGGGGGTAGTGTACCATGAGATTGACGCATCGTCTAGCTGAACAGCACGACCTGGGGAGGGTGAATCGCCAAGATGGCCCAGATGGACGAAGGCGCTCGCGCGGGCGCTGGCGGGCATGTGGCGGCTGCCGCAGACGCCCCACGGCTGGCCCCGGCGGCGCATGAATGGCTCGCCGCGGACCTGCGCGCGGCGCTCGGCGCGGAGAGTGTGCTCACCGCGCCAGCCGATCTGGTGGCCTATGGGTTCGACGCCAGCTTCCTCGAAGCCGCGCCCGACATCGTGGCGCTGCCGCACACGCCAGAGCAGGTCGCCCAGGCGGCGCGCATCGCCACCGCCGCCGGAGCGCCAGTCGTCGCGCGCGGCTCAGGCACAGGCCTGTGCGGCGGCGCCGTGCCGATTCGCGGCGGGGTGGTCATCTCGACCGCGCGGCTCAATCACATCCGCCAGATTGACGCGGCCAACCGGCGCGCAACGGTCGAGCCGGGCGTCATCAATGTGGAGCTGTCGCAGGCGGCGCGCCCGTATGGCCTCTACTACGCCCCCGACCCCGCCAGCCAGCGCATCTCGACCATCGGCGGCAATGTCGCCACCAACGCCGGTGGGCCGCACTGCCTGGCGCTGGGCGCGACAGCGGCGCACATCCTGGCCGTGCAGGTGGCGCTGGCCAGCGGCGAGCTGCTCTGGCTGGGCGATGAGAACGGCGTCCAGAACGCGCCGGGGCTGGACCTGATGGGCGCGCTGATCGGCTCAGAAGGCACGCTGGCCATCGTCACGCAAATCGTGACGCGCCTGTTGCCGCTGCCCGAGAGCGTGCGCACGCTGCTGGCGATCTTCCCCGACATCGCCACCGGATCGCAGACCGTCTCGGCGATCATCGGGGCGGGCATCGTGCCGAGCGCGCTGGAGATGATGGATCGCGTCATCTGCCAGGCCATCGAGCGCGCCTTCCACGCGGGCTATCCAGAGGATGCGGGCAGCGTGCTGCTGATCGAGGTGGATGGTCCACGCGAGCTGGTGGAGGCGCAGGCCGCGCGCATCGCCGCCATCTGCGCCACGACCGGCGCGCGCGAGACCCGCGTGGCGCGCACGGAGGCCGAGCGCGCGGCGCTATGGAAGGGCCGCAAGGGCGCGGCGGCGGCGCTGGGCCAGATCACTTCCAGCTTCTACCTGCAAGACGCGGTCGTGCCGCGCTCGCGCCTGCCGCGAATCATGGAGCGGGTGGAGGCGATTGGGGCCGAGTATGGCCTGCTGATCCCCAATGTCTTCCACGCGGGCGACGGCAACCTGCATCCCAACATGGTCTTCGATCGCCGCAAGCCCGGCGACATCGAGCGCGTCATGCGCGCCGGCAACGATCTGCTGCGCGCCTGCGTGGACCTCGGCGGCATGGTCTCTGGCGAGCACGGCATCGGCCTGGAGAAGCGCGACGCGATGCGCTACGTCTTCAGCGCGCGCGATCTGGCGGCGATGGCGCAGTTGCGGCTGGCCTTCGATCCGCGCGAGCTGTTCAACCCCGACAAAATCTTCCCAGAGAGCGCCGCCTGCCTGGAGGCCAGCGCGCCCATCGGTCTGCGCGGCGGCATCAACGCCTGGTTCTGCTGATCGCGCGCCTCACTCCTACCTCCAAGAGGGCGAGCAGCGCTTGCGCCAGCCAGAGCCGCCGCAAGCGCCGCTAGCCCCTCTCCTGCCGCAGCGGGGGAGGGGTTGGGGTGGGGGCGCGCTATTGCAACTGCACGGTCGCCAGCAGCACGCTCGTGCCGCTGGGAGTGAGCCGTGGGTAGCCACTCGAGCCAGCGGTGACGGACCCGAGCGTCGCGGCGACGGCGGCGGCATCTCCAGGCTGCGACTCAGGCGCGCCAGTGCGCGCCTCGACGCCAAAGATGAAGGTTCCCTTGCCGGTGGGCAGCAGATAGATCGGCCACGTCTGCATCGCATAGATGGCGCCCGGCGTGAAGGCCATCGGTGGGACCCACTCCTGCGCCAGCGAGTCAGCGAAGATCATGCGCGAGCCGTTGGGGCGCGTCAGCGTCATCACGATCGTCTGTGGCTGGCTGATCGGCTGTGTCACACGCCAGTAGGTCGTCAGCGTCAGCTCTGGCTCGACGCGATAGACCTGCGGCGGGTTGACCTGATAGCCCACCAGCTCCAGCCCGCCTGCGAAGGTAGCATTGACGGCGTGCGCGCCCGGCGCGGGCCAACTGACGCGCGCGAAAGAGGCGAACGGCGACGCGGCGGTCAGATTCGGCGGCGTGGGGCTGGCGCCGCGCCGCAGCAGCAGATAGCCGTCATCCGCCGCGACGATGGCGTACTCGCCTGAGCCGATCACCCGCTTGACGGCGGCCACATAGTCGGCAGGACTCGTGAAGGGATAGTAGTTGCCAGTCGTCACATCCAGAAAGACGTAGTCGGCGGTATGATCGCCAGAGGGAAACTGGTAGATATCCTGGCGCTGGCTGACATGCGGCGCGAGCGTGGACTGCGCGCTGACTGAGGCGCCTGCTGGAATCTGCGCCGCGATGCGCTCGCCCAGCGTGTCGTGCGCTGTCACCACCGGCCAGATGCGCCGCACGGTGAGCTGCTGGTAGATGCGCGTCGCCTGCCCGCCCAGCCCAACCACCAGCACGGGGATGAGCGCGATGACAATCAGCAGTTGCGGCCGTACGAGCGCAGGCAGCCAGCCGAGCGCGTTGGCCGCGCGCAGCCGCTTGCGTCCCTCGGCCAGCGCTAGCGAGACGCCCGGCGCGACCCACGCCAGCGCATCCACTGTGGCGAAGATCAGCGCGGCGGCGATATCGGTGTTGTACTGGTAGCCGCCTGAATACATCAGTGGGTCGCTGCTCAGCGCGTTCAGCGCCGCCGAGGGCAGCGCGATGGCCGCCGCCCACGGACTGAGCAGCGGCAGGAAGCCCAGCGGCCCCAGCAGCTTGATGACGTAGCTCCGGCGCGCCGGGTCGCGCGCCAGCGCCAGCAGCGTCTGCGCGGGCGCGCTTTGCAGCGCGATGAAGCGCCCCGTGACGGGCGAGTGGCCGAGCGGGCTGAAGACGCGCATGAGCGTCAGCGCCAGCGCCAGCGTCACCACGCCCATCAGCGCGATGCCCAGCCCCAGCCGCCAGCGCCGGTGGAACAGCGCCACGAACAGTCCGATGCCGATCACATCCAGCGTCAGCGTCTCTTTGCAGAGCAGCGCCAGCGCCAGCAGCAGCACGAGCGCACGATAGCGCCGGATCGTCAGGCAGTAGAACGCCCACAGCAGGATCGTGGCGGCAAAGACCTCGGGATGAAAGTCGTCCACCACAGCGGCGGTTAGCGGCGGATAGACCAGGAAGAGCGCTGCGATCAGCAGCCCCCAGCCCGGGTGGCGCAGGCGGCGCGTCGCCAGCAGATAGGCTGGAAACGCGCCGCTGGCCACCACCAGCGCCTGCAAAAACAGCAGCAGCTTGACAGAGGGCAGCGCCACATAGAGTAGCGCCAGCGGGATCAGGATCGGCTCGAAGTGGATGGCGAAGCGCACGACGCCGCCTGTGCAGTTGAGATCGCCAATCGGGTTGCAGATCGTCTCGTAGAGGAAGTGGCCGTGGACGGTGTTCCAGAGCGCCTGATCCATGATGCCGAGGTCTTCGGCATGCGTGGCGAAGGTATCGTGCAGGCCAAAAGTGTAGAGCGTGAAGATGATGGTATAGGCGACGGCCGCCAGCGCGACCACCGCCAGCGCCACTTGCCCCGCTCCGCCCGCGTCATACGGCTCCGGCTCGCTCCCGTGATCCAGCAGCCAGCGCCAGAAGCGCCGCGCCACGCCGGGCGACCGTGGGGGATCGAGCGGGTACATGACCCTCATACCTCAGCTTGCCTTGTCTCGTTGGGCGCCGCAGGCGACGCTCGCCTGTGCGCTCTGGCATACCGCGCTCCATTGTAGCGCAGCGCGCCCCGGCTGGATACCCGCGCCGCCCGATCTCTCAGCCTGGTCCCAGCCACGGGCCGGACGCCGCCGATGCCGCCCTATAATTGAGGAAGACGCTAAAGATCGTTGTTGAGCGAAAGTATCGCCAGTGAACACGCCGACCAACCGCTTTCTCCGCGCCTGCCAGCGCCTGCCCGTAGACCACACCCCCGTCTGGTTCATGCGGCAGGCGGGGCGGTCGCTGCCAGAGTTCCGCGCCATCCGCCAGCGCCACTCGTTTTTCGAGGTCGCCAACACGCCAGAGCTGTGTGTGGAGGTGACGCTGCAGCCGGTGCGCCGCCTCGGCGTGGATGCCGCTATCCTCTTCTCCGATATCATGGCGCCGCTGGTCGCCGTCGGGGTAGATGTGACGCTGGTGGAGGGGGTTGGGCCGACGCTGGCGCGCCCGTTGCGCACACGCGATGATCTGGCCGCCCTGCGCCCGCTCGACCCTGACTCCGACATGCTCCCGGTATGCGAGACGCTGGGCATGCTGCGCGCCGAGCTGGCGGCCAGCGATACTGCGCTGATCGGCTTCGTCGGCGCGCCCTTCACGCTGGCGGGCTATCTGGTGGAGGGCAAGCCCTCGCGCGACTTCATCCAGACCAAGCGCATGATGTTCGACGCGCCCGACCTGTGGGATGACCTGATGCGGCGGCTGACCGAGATCGTGGTCAGCTTCGCGCGGGGCCAGATCGCGGCGGGCGCGCAGGCGATTCAGGTCTTCGATAGCTGGATCGGCGCGCTGGGGCCGCGCGAATACGCGCGCTACGTGCAGCCGCACATGCGCCGCCTCTTTGACGGCCTGCGCGCGCCCGGGCTGCCAGAGGTTCCGCGCATCCACTTCGGCACAGGGACGGCGGCGCTGCTGGAGCTGATGGCCGAGGCGGGCGGCGAGGTGATCGGCCTGGACTGGCGCGTCAATCTGGACGAGGCGTGGGCGCGGCTCGGTGGGCCAGAGCGTGTCGCCATCCAGGGCAACCTCGATCCCGTCACGCTTGACGCCTCATGGGAGACGATCCAGCGCGAGGCGGAGATCATACTGCGGCAGGCGAACGGCCAGCCAGGGCATATCTTCAACCTGGGCCACGGCGTCTTGCCCAGCGCCGACCCCGACAACCTCGCGCGGCTCGTGCGCTTCGTCCACGACTTTCGCGTCGAGTAGCGCCCGGCTGGCGTGAAGCCCATAGCTCCCCTCTCCCGCGCAGCGGGGGAGGGGTTGGGGGTGGGGACGCGCCGCACAGCACAACAAGCCGACCATCCACCGCGCCTCAGCAGGGTGGGTCGGCTGGCGACCATGTGGGGATTGGGGAGCGTGGGGACAATTTGCGCGGCCAGCCAGTTCACCTGGCTAGCGGGCTAGTATCCCTTCGCGGCGGCCTTCAGGCGGGCCTTGCGCGCCTTGCGCGCGCGCGCCTCCGCCTTCCGCTTGCGCTTCACGCTGGGTGGCTCATAGTGCTGGCGGCGCTTCGCCTCGGAGAGCAGGCCCTCCTGCTGCACCCGGCGAGTGAACTTCTTCAGGGCGACCTCGAACGAGTCGCCCTCGCGAATGGTGATCTCGCTCACGCGTACATTGCGCAGTCCCACTCCACCTGACAGGCAGACTGCGCGCTCCTTTCGTCGCTGACTACACGGCGTCCGGTTGGTGTGCTGGCTGCTCAACGCCGCCCTGCTCTGGGTTGCGCGGCATTGGCGCAAGTGTAACACACCCGCACGCAGGCTATGACGTTTCAGACCAGTATTCCGTCTCACTTCCATCTCACGTGCGCCTCACCTGCGCGCGGATTCCGCCTGACGCTAGCGCGAACCAGGCAATTGCTCGCTGAGCAGCCGCTGTCGTGCGATACAATGGAACGGTTGCACGCTGCGATGTACGCTAACCGGACGCCTGTCCGTTCGATGTCGTGAGATGAGGAAACTGGATGTCTACGAGGGATGAGAAGCCAGACGGCGCCGCGCCAGAGGATGAGTTGCTGCGCGGGCTGAATCCGCCCCAGCGCGAGGCCGTCACCACCACGGACGGCCCGCTGCTGGTGCTGGCGGGGCCGGGCAGCGGCAAGACGCGCGTCATCACCCACCGCATCGGCTACATCGTCCGCGAGCGCAAGGCCTCACCCTGGAACGTGCTGGCTGTCACGTTCACCAACAAAGCCGCCAAAGAGATGCAGGAGCGGCTGACCGCGCTGATCGGCCCGGACGCGCGCGATCTGGCGGTCGGCACCTTCCACGCCATCTGCTCGCGCATCCTGCGTCGCGAGGCGCGGCAAGACGCGCTGGGCATTGATAGCCACTTCACGATCTACGACGACGACGACCAGATGCGGCTCGTCGGCCAGATTCTGGACGAGCTGAACTTCGACAAGAAGCAGTTCAACCCGCGCATGATCCACGGCCACATCTCGCGCGCCAAGAACGAGTTGCTCGGTCCGGCGCAGTTCGCCGAGCAGGCCAACCGCTACACCGAGGAGATCGCCGCGCGCGTCTTCAAGCGCTACGACCAGATCCTGCGCGAGCGCAACGCTGTGGACTTCGACGACCTGATCCTGATGACCTACACGCTCTGGCGGCGCAATCCCGACATCCTGACGCACTACCAGCGCCGCTACCGCTACATCCATGTGGACGAGTTCCAGGATACCAACAAGGCGCAGTACGAGCTGGCGCGCTTGCTGGCGGCGGGTAGTCCTGAAGCGCCTGGCCACCAGAATCTCTGTGTGGTTGGTGACGACGATCAGGCGATCTATAGCTGGCGCGGAGCCATCCCACAGGTGGTGCAAGATTTCCAGCGCGACTTCCCGCGCGCCAAGACCGTCAAACTGGAGCAGAATTACCGCTCCACCCAGATCATCCTCGACGCAGCGCATGGCGTGGTGCGGCGCAATGTGGGCCGCGCCGACAAACAGCTCTGGACCGAGCAGGCAGGTGGTGAGAAGATCACGCTGCACGAGGCCTATAACGAGGAGGAAGAGGCCAGCTACGTCGTGCATGAGGCGCGGCGGCTGGTCTCGCGCCACGACGCGGCGCTGCGCGGCATCGCGGTGATGTATCGCACCAACGCACAGTCCCGCGCACTGGAGGAACAGTTCATCCGCGCGGGCATGCCCTATGTGGTGGTCGGCAGCCGCAAGTTCTACGACCGTAAAGAGATCCGCGATGTGCTGGCCTATCTGCGGCTGCTCTACAATCCCGCCGATCAGGTCGCGCTGGAGCGCATCATCAACGTGCCGACGCGCAAGATCGGCCAGAAGACGCTGGCCGAATTCCTGAACTGGGCGCGCAGAGAAGAACTAACGCCCTTCGAGGCGCTCGCCCAGCTCGACCGGCACCCCACGCTGGCGACGGCAGCTCGCAAGGCGCTCAAGTCGTTCTATGACCTGATGACCAACCTGGGCGCGCTGGCCCGCACCCAGCCGCTGCCATCGCTGATTGATTTCCTGCTGGCGCAGAGCGGCTATGCCGCCGAGTTGCGCGATGGCACGGACGAGGGCGAGGAGCGCTGGCAGAACGTGCTGGAGCTGCGCCGCGTGGCTGAGGACTACGGCGCTATCGAGCCGGATGAGGAGCTGACGCCGCTGGCGCTCTTCCTGGAGCAAGTGGCGCTGGTGGGCGGCTCTGATACCACCCAGACGGGCGAGAACGGCCATCTGGAGCAGGAGCAGGATAAAGACGCGGTCACGCTCATTACCCTACACGCCGCCAAGGGGCTGGAGTTCCCGGTCGTCTTCCTGGTCGGACTGGAGGAAGGCATCCTGCCGCACTCGCGCTCGCTCGACCAGCAGAAGGAGCTGGAGGAGGAGCGGCGGCTGGCCTACGTCGGCATCACGCGGGCCATGCGGCGGCTCTATCTCGTGCGCGCCTTCCGCCGCTCGTATTACGGTGGCGTCAACTACCAGGAGCCGTCGCGCTTCCTGGAAGAGATTCCCAGTGATCTGTTGCGGCTGACCCACGAGCGCGCCCCGCGCGGCGGCGTCTCGGCCACCACTGGCGAGACGCGCCGCCGCGAGCAGCCCGGCGGTTCCGGCGGCTGGAGTCAGCCCAGCCGTGGCGGCGGATTCGCGGCCAGCGGTCCCAGCCGCGCGCCCGCATCCGCCGGGGCGGCACGCCCGCCGATCGCCTTCCCGGCGCCGTCTATGCCACCCACATCGTCCGAGTCGCCCGCGGCGGAGGCGCCCGCGACGCTCTCAGCGGCTGATCTGGCGCCCGGCGACAAGGTGCAGCACCGCCTGTTCGGGCGCGGCCTCGTGCTGAAGGTCAACACCACTGGCGACGCGACCACCGTGGAGGTCCTCTTCGACAGTGCGGGGCGCAAGACGCTCGATCTGGCCTTCGCCCGGCTGGAGAAGATCTAAGGTCCGCGCGGCAAGACAGGCGTCCAACGCCGTTGACAACGGCGCTGAGGTAATGTTATGCTGGTTTAGCTTGCCCGGCGTCCGCTCCTGTCAGGATGCCCGATGCAATGCTCGAGCAGAGAGCTTACAAGCGGTATCCGCTGGCGGAGGTACATTCACTCTATGGTCAAGATTCGCCTCATGCGTGTGGGCAAGAAGGGCGAGCCAAGCTATCGTGTCGTCGTAGCGGACGCGCACTCGCCGCGCGACGGGCGCATCATCGAGAACATCGGCTGGTACAATCCCCTCACAGAGCCATCCACCATCAATGTGGATGTCGAGCGGGTCAAACACTGGCTCAGCGTCGGCGCACAGCCAACCGATTCGGCGCGTTCGCTGCTGGAGCGCGCGGGCGTGCTGACCCGCGCCGAGCAGCCCGCTGAGGCGAAGAAGTAGCGCACGGTCTGCGACAGGCGGAGATCTCTATGCATGGGCTAGTCGAATTCATCGCGCGCAATCTGGTGGACGACCCCGATGCGGTGATCGTGCGCGAGATTCGCAATGACCGCTATGCGACCGTGATCGGGCTGCGCGTTGACGAGGGCGACCTGGGCAAGGTCATCGGTCGCCAAGGGCGTGTGGCCAAGGCTATCCGGTCGCTGATGCGCGCTTCAGGCAGCCTCAGCGGCAAACAGCACATCGGGCTGGAGATCGACGACCGTGGACCGCAAGCCCCCCGCGCCTGACTCCGGCGTCTCCAACGCCTCTGCCGCCGATGAATGGGTGGTGGTGGGCGAGATCGTCGGCGTCTTTGGCGTGCGCGGCGAAGTCAAGGTGCGCCCGCTCTCTGACTTCGCCGAGCGCTTTGCCGTTGGCGCGACCCTCTACCTTGGCGACGACCACACTCCTCATACCATCACCAAAGCACGCCTGCGCCCCGGCTCGCATGTGCTGGGGCTGAGCGGCATCGAGTCGGCCAACGACGCCGAGCGGCTGCGCGGGCGCACGCTCTACGTCCCCGCCGACGCGCTGGCCAGCCTGGCGCCCGATCAGTTCTTTCAGCACGATGTCATCGGGCTGCGAGTTGAGCATATCAATGGTCAGCCGCTGGGCGTCATCACCGAGGTGCTGACGATGGGGCCATATGACACCTACGTTGTGCGCGACGCGCAGGGAGCCGAGCGGCTGCTCCCGGCGGTCAAGGAATTCATCAAGCAGGTTGATCTGGCGGCGGGCGTGATGCGCGTCGCGCCGATCCCCGGCCTCTTCGACGACAACGCCGACGAGGCGCAGTGAGCGCGCTCCCATCTCCAACTCCTCCCCCGCTGTGCGAGAGAGGGGAGTAGCGATTCTCAGGGAAGCCTGACCAGCGAGCGATCAATGCTGGCCAGCGTCGGGCGGCCCGCCAGCGCCATCGCTAGCGACAGCTCCTCGCGCAGCAGCGTCACGGCGCGCTCCACGCCCGCCGCGCCATCCACCGCCAGCGCCCACAGCATCGGACGACCCACCAGCGCGGCCTGCGCACCCAGCGCCAGCGCCTTCAGGATGTCCGTCCCGCGCCGCAGCCCGCCATCCACCAGCACGACGCAGCGCCCAGCGACCGTCTCGACGACCTCGGGCAGCGCCTCGATGCTGGGAGCGACGCCATCGAGCTGGCGCCCGCCGTGGTTCGAGACGATCACGCCCGCCACGCCGTGCGCCACAGCCAGCGCGGCGTCCTCCGCCGTCAGGATGCCCTTCAGCAGCACGGGCAGCGTGGTGACGGAGCGCAGCCAGGCGATGCTCTCCCAGGTCAGGCTGGGATCGAGCTGGTGCGCGGCATAGATCGAGAGCGCCGACTCACCTGGCGCCACACGCCCCTCCTCGGCCAGCGCGCCCGCGAAATTGGCCAGGGACAGGTGCGGCGGCAGGCCAAAGCCATTGCGCAGATCGGCCTCGCGCCTGCCTACAGCGGGCATATCCACCGTCACCACCAGCGCGCGATAGCCCGCCCGCTCGGCCCGCCGCACCAGCGACTCCGTGACGGCGCGATCGCGGTAGACGTAGAGCTGGAACCACAGCGGTCCCTCTGCCGCCAGCGCGACATCCTCCAGCGAGACCGTCGCCATCGTGCTGACGCACATCGCCGCGCCCGCCGCGCTGGCCCCGCGCGCCATCGCCGCCTCGCCCTCGTCATGCGCCATGCGCTGATAGGCCATCGGCGCGACCAGAATCGGCGAGCGCAGCGGCTCGCCCAGCAGCGTCAGCCGGGTGTCAGGCTCGCCCACGCCCGCCAGCACGCGCGGGCGCAGCCGGATGCGCTCGAAGGCGCGCCGGTTCTCGCGCAGCGTCACCTCATCGTTCGCGCCGCTCTGGTAGTAGTCCCAGGCCACCGGATCAACGCGCTCGCGGGCAAGCGGCTCGTAGTCGAACAGGTTGATTGGCTCCATCGCGCGCTCCCTTTCGCTCTCTTTCGGCGTGGCCCGCCAGTGGCCGGAGCGCATGGCGTCCGCGCCCAGAGCAGGCGGGCATTCTCGGTACTTTTATCCTAACATGGGCAGGGCGATGTGCTAATGTCAAGCCTGCATGAGCCGGGTAAAGGTCTACCTCTCGGTTACTCACGCGCGGAGGGTGAGGCATCGGTCCGGGCTGGATTGCATGCGGCCCCAGCGCCATGCTACAATCGTCGCCTGAAGCGCTAGCTCGTTCGCGGTCAGGCATTGGGGACTTCACGCTGCCAGCGCGCGCGGGGCTTGCGCCATCGCGCGCCATCTCCGGCGGAGCGCCCGGCTATCAGCGTCAGCATGGATTCAACTTCCACGCGGGAGCGGAGGAACACCTATGGCGAAGGCGGGTCGCGCATCAAACAAGGGGATGGTTTCGAAGATCCTCGGCCTCCTCAATCCGGTACGTGATCCCAGCCTGGTCGTCGCGATCATCCTGACGATCATCGAGGGCAATAGCGGCGCGCCGTGGCAATGGATCGTCTTCGGGCTACTCAACTGGATCGCCGTCAAAGCGCTGATCTGGCTGCTGGTCAACTTCTTCTTCTCCTTCGTCTACCTCTCGCGCAAGGCCTGGTGGGTCTTCCGCAATCCGCGCCTCGCCTGGCGGCTGCTCGACGCGCTCGGCACCGAAGAGATCATCATTGGCGGCCTGCGCCCCGATATGTTCGCGACTGAGGAGGGCGGCCTGCACGAGGGCCAGCTGGGTCTGGCAGGCATGGGCGCCGGCCCCGGCTACTTCGGCGGCGCTGGCATCGGCGCGCCCGCCTACGGGCAGCAGCAGTATGGCGGCGGCGACATGTACCCCGACATGAACGAGGACAGCTATGGCGCCTACGGGCGCGGTGGCCAGTTCAGCGAGCGCCTCTCGCAGCAGGGCGAGGAGCTGCAAGAGATGATGGCCACCTACTCTCGGCTGATCGGCGACTGGATGGGCTTCACCGAAGAGAAGTGGCGCGCGGTCAGCGACAGCCAGCTCGGCTGGAAGCCCCTGCGCGGACGTTGGAACGGCTGGGACGAGATCTACCAGGATTCGTGGGCCAGCTCGAGCGAGGCGGCAGGCGCGGCGGGCGAAACCATGGCGCGGCGCTTCGAGAATGCGCGCGGCAAAGGTTCGGCGGCCAGCGCGGTGACCTGCTTCCTGCATGATGTGGATAGCCTGCGCCAGAGCCTGATCGAACTGGAGGGCGGCGCGGCCCCCGAGTCGCCGCGCATGGGCGGCGTCAATTCGCAGTCCGTCTCGCAGCGCACATCGAAAGCTCCGATCATCCGCAATCCGATGATTGTTGACGCCGACGGCTAGCCGACCGACGCCGATGCGCGCGCCTGTGTGGGTGAGGATGAGAGCATTGAGGATCCGCGGCTGATCGAGAGATCGCCGGATCAAAGAGGGCTGGAGAGCATGCACGAGTACAGCCAGCGTTGGGCGCTCAGCGCCGCGGTGATCGCGGCCATCGGGGGCATTGTGGCGCTGATCCTGGGCGCGTTCCTGGCGCCGATCCCCGCGCATGTGGACGCCACAGCGCTGGCCACGGCGCTGTTCATCCGTGGGTTGCTGGCGCTGCTGGCGCTGGCAGGCGCGTTCGTGCTGGCCTATTACGTGGGCTATCGCATCGAGGCGCAGCTTGGCCCATCGAATGCCGACCCGAAGGCCGCGCTGGCCAGCTCTCCGCTGCTGGCGATGTTCGTCACCCCTGGCCCTCGGCGCGACGCGCTCTACTCCGGCATGCTGACGCTGGCGTCGTACTGGTTCTTCTCGACGATCTACATCGCGGCGCTGGGCCACACCATCGGCGAGGGAAGTCTCACCTCAGCCACCGCTGGCTCCTTCATCATCTCGCGCGTGTTGCAGGGGCTGGCGCTGGCCATCGCAGGCGCGGGCGCGAGCGGCCTTGGCGCGCGCAACGCGGCGACGCGGCGCGTCACGCAGCGCCTCTTCCGTGGCGCGCCAGCGGCGGCGCCATCAGCGATTGAGTTCCCGCCCGCCGCCACACCCGCTGCCATGCCGCCCGCGCCAATCGCGCCAATCGCGCCAATCACTCCGGATGCCGCTCCCGCCGCCGATGCCGCCGCCGATGCCGCGTCCGGCGCGTCCGGCGCGTCCGCCGAGTAGCGCCCTTCGTTCGCACTCACCCATCACGCGATGCTGCGCGCCAGCGGCTCCATCACGTTCAGCAGCTGGACGACGGTGAAGGGCTTGGCCAGCGTGCCATCCACC
>JAICVT010000085.1 GCA_025935235.1 Ktedonobacterales bacterium
ACATGCCCGCCGCCACTGGTCGCGCCGCACGCGGCGCGCGCCCGCGTTCGCGCTCGATCACGCTGCTGATCGTCGGCCCGATGCTCTGCGCTATCGCGCTGACCAGCCTCGCCTATCTGGGGTTGAGCCAGCAGGCGCAGCGTGATACGCTGGCGCGCATGGGAGTGGCAGCGCTGGCGGCGCGCGGTGCGATTCAGGCCAACATGGGCGATCTGAAGGTGACGAACGGCCAACTGGCCAGCGCGCTCCCCGCCAACGTGACCACGCTGAACAACAACAATGGCGAGGCAAAGCAGCTTCACACGCTGACGGGCGTGGATACATTGATCGCCCAGCGCGAGCAGAGCAGCTTGGTGGTAATCGCCTCCAGTCTGGCGCCTGCCAGCGCGGGCGCGACGTCGGGCGCGCTGGGCGCGCGGCTGGGTGGCTCGCTGGCTTCCAACGCCTGCGCCAACGCGGCCAGCCCCACCGCTGGCTCGCTCAGCCTGGCGGGCGAGAGCTACATCGCGGGCGCGGCGCCGCTGGTGGATGGCTCAGGCGCGTGCGTCGGCGCGGTCATCGCGGTGACCTCGGTCAGCGCCATGCGGGCGACGACGCTTGGATACACCATCATCCTGGCGCTGGCGGGCGCGCTGCTGGCGCTGGTGACGGCCGTGGTCGGACTGATGCTGCACGGGCGTGAGCAGCCGGCGCGACAGCCGCTGGGGGATGAGCGCGTGCGCGCGGCGCTGGACGCGCTGGATGCGGCGCAGGCGGATTGCGCGGAGCAGGCCGAGCAGCGGGCATGGCTGGGTCGCCGCCTCGCCACCGGTCGCGGCCACATGCGGCGGCTGATGGCGACGCTGGCGATTGACCGCGTGGCTCTGCAGGAGGCCACCTCCGATGTCTGGGCAGGCGTCTCGCACCCCGGCGCGCCAGTTGATCCCGCCATTGCGATGCGCCTGGCGCGCGAGAGCGCCGTCGTCGCGGCGCGCATCGGCTCGCGGCTGAACGATGTGGACGCCGTGGCGGCTGATCTCTTCGCTGACCTCGACGCCGCCGATGACCTCGACCAGCGCCTGGATGACGCGCTGACACAGGCGGACGCGGCCCTTGACGATCTGCGTACGGTGATAGCGCCATCCGCTGAGGGACTCGCCAGCCGCCCGCGCGGCAGACGGGAGAGCGACGCGCGGGATCTTCAGGATCTTCAGGATCTTTACGACACGAATCGCGTGGAGGCGCAGCCCCAGCGAACCGCTCAGACGCCGCGCGTGGCGCCGTCGGGCGCGCAGGGCGCCGCGGGAGTCTCGCGCTTCTCCGGCAGCTACCCCGCCGTGCGCGCCGACTCCAGCCAGCACCGCGCCGCGCGCGGCGAGTCTGGTCGCCAGCAGGCCATGCGCTCGGATTCAGCGCAATATCGCACGCTGTTCAATCAGGGCAGCCAGGGCGCATCGGGCCAGCGACCAGCCGTGCATCGCGCTGACGCTCCAGGCGCGAGCGGAGCCAGCGGCGTTCAGCGCACCGAGTGGCAGGCGGCCAGCTCCAGCGGACGCCACCGCGCCCAGCCGCGCCCGCCCCAGCCGCGCAACCCCGGTAACCCCTTCGGCGCGCCGCAGGATGGCCGCGACCGCGACTCCAGCGGCTCGCGCTGGCTCAACGATTAGGCCTTCGCGCCTACAGCGTGGTATCAATCACGCAGAAGCGGTTGCCCTCTGGATCGGCAAGGATGATAAAGTCGGCGTCCGCCGGGCGCTTGCTCCAGTGGATCTCGGTCGCGCCCAGGCCGAGCAGGCGCTGGACCTCGCCCGCCTGATCCTCGGTGTAGAGGTCCAGGTGGATGCGCGGCGGGATATGGACCTCCGACCGCATGCGGTCGAGCGACAGGTTTGGCCCGACGCCGCTACGGGGGCGCAGGAGCGCGAAGTCGTCGTCGTCCCCCTCGCGCGGCACATAATCGAGCGCCGCCGACCAGAAGGCCCTCTGGCGCTCCAGATCGTCCACGCGCAGCACGATGGAGCCAATGCTCAGGTTCGCCATCTCCGTCCACCTTTCACGCTGAGGCCGCGCCTCACGGCGACAGGATCGCGCCTGTCCGCCGCAGCACGATAACGTTATGCGTCTCACCAACCACCACGTAGTGGCCCGATGCCCGCATGCGCTGGAGCATCTTCGTGTCGCCTTTGCGCACATCGGCGATGGCGTTGGGCAGATCCATCGCCACGTACTGCGCCTGATAGCAGAGGGTATCGGGCGCCAGATACAGGTCATAGCGGTCGCTGAGGTGCGGATCGAGCGTGTCGGTGGCGCAGACTGAAGCGTCGGCTGGTATCTTCGCCAGCAGCGCGTTGACCGCCGCCATGCGCGCGGAGAGCGACGCCGAGGGCGGATTGCCCGCCGCCCAGAACGGCGGGATGCGCCCGACCGTCGAGATATTCCACAGGCTGAAGCCGACCAGCCACACCACCAGCAGCGGCTGCAGCCAGCGCGCGGGGAGGGGGATACGCTCCAGCAGCGCCGCCCACAGCGCGCCAACCGCCCGCCCGAAGCGCGCCAGCCCGGCAGGCGCCGCGCGCCAGCCATCCGCCCACACGCCGCGCGCGCTGCCCCGCGCCGCGCTGGCCGCCACCGCCAGTCGCCCGGCGCCTGTCGGCTCGCTGGCCGCGCCCTGGCCGGCGCGCACGAGCGCCGCCGCGCCATAGACCGCCGCGCCGAGCAGATAGGGCAAGATGATGGCGTTGTACTGGAAGAAGCCGCTATATTGCTCGGTGTGCGAGCTGAGCAGATTGACGGCCAGATCGGGCAGCGCCGCCAGCAGCAGCGCAGGAGAGAGCAGCCCCAGCCCGCCCGCCGAGCGCAGCACGATGGCCAGATAGCCCAGCCGCCCCGGGATCAGCAGGTAGCCCAGCACGATCCACGGCTTCGTGACGGCGTTGAACAGCGCCTGCAGGGGAGTGCGGCCCAGCCAGCTATAGCGATACCAGTAGTTGTTGCCGCCCGCCACGCCTACATTGTAGTGTGGCAGGATCAGCTTGAAGCAGATCGCCACCCACACCAGCGAGCCGATCGCCACCAGCAACCCGAAGCGGCGCTTTTCTGGCCGCGCCACGGCCAGCAGCAGCGCCACCACCGCGACCGAGAGGCCGACATCCTCCTTCGTGGCGATGGCCAGGATCGCCGCCAGCAGGAACCAGCCGTAGCGGCGGCTATCGAGCGCCCAGAGCGCCCAGAGCAGCAGCGGTGTGGCCAGCGCCACGGCGTGGAAATCCCACAGCGCCTCGCTGATGGTGAAGGGGCTGAGCAGATAGGCGAAGACCAGCGCCACGCCGACGAAAGGGAAGCGCGGCAGGCGGCGCAGACTGAGCGCGAACAGCGGGAACGCGCCCAGCGCCAGCGCGATGGCCTGTGTCACCAGCAGCGTTTCGGGGCCGGAGTGGATGAGGTAGAGCAGCGAGAGCGGCAACAGAATCGGCTCAACATGGATGCTCAGCCGCGTCGGCGGCCCGAAGTCGTCGTTGCCGCGATTGGTGAAGCGGAAGGGATGGCCGTGCAGTGTGTTCCAGACTGCCTGATCCATGTTGCCAAGGTCGAAGGCGTCGGTGTGAAACTCCAGATGGCGAAAGAGCGCGTGATAGCCGACAAAGATGGCAAAGGCCAACGCCATCAGCCCGACCAGCCCCCAGGCGATGCGACGCTGCGTCAGCCACGGTGGCAGTCGCACGGGCAGCCACGCCACGAGCCAGGCGGGCGCAGCGCTGCTAGGGGTGGGTGTCTCGGCGCCAGGCTCGCGCGGCGGCTCCGTGGCGATCGAGTCAGGACGCCTGGACACGAATCAACGCTTCGCCTTTCTGCACGAGCTGGCCATTTTTCGCGGCGATGGAGAGTACGGTGCCACTCATCTCGGACTTGATCTCGTTGAAGACCTTCATCGCCTCAACGATGCAGACGACTTGCCCGGCCTGGACCGGCTGCCCCACCTCGACAAACGCCGCCGAGGTTGGCGACGGCGAGATGTAGAAAACGCCGGTCAGCGGCGCGACGACGGCGATCCCTGGCTCGGCGGCGGGCGCATCCGCCTCGCTGCGCTTTGCCAGCGCCTTGCGGCGAGGCGCGCCATTGGCGCGGGCGCGTGGCGCGCTGACGGGCGGCGCTACCAACATCACCCCGTCGGACTGTCGCCGAATCAGAATGCGCAAGCCATTCTCGGTCAGGTCTAACTCGCTGACATCACTGCCTTCCAGCGCCTCAGCCAGTGCCTTGACCCGGCTCACCAGCGATTGCCGTTCCGTAGGTCGCCTCCTCTATATATCCGTGCGCGTGATCGCGTCGCCGCGCCATCGCCGCTCAGTCTGTCATGCTATCCGTTGTAGCGCCGCAGCGCGAGCACAGCATTATGTCCGCCAAAGCCCATCGAGTTCGAGAGCGCTACATCCACCTTTTGCTCGCGCGCCGTATTCGGCGTGAAGTCCAGGTCGAGCAGCGGGTCAGGCGTCGTGTAGTTGATGGTCGGCGTGATGACGCCGTGGTAGAGCGTCAGCGCCGTCACCCCCGCCTCGATGCCGCCCGCCGCGCCGAGCGTGTGGCCGATCATGGACTTGGTCGAGCTGATCGCCAGCTTCTTCGCGTGGTCGCCAAAGACCGACTTGATGGCCTCAGTCTCGTGCAGATCGTTGAGATAAGTCGCCGTGCCATGTGCGTTGATGTAGTCCACCGCGTCGGCCGAGAGACCCGCCTTCGCGAGCGCGCGGGTCATGGCGCGCTGAAGCCCCTCGCCGTGTGGCGCAGGCTCGGTGATGTGGTGGGCGTCGGCTGTGGCGCCGTAGCCGATCAGCTCGGCGTAGATGCGCGCGCCGCGCTTGCGGGCATGCTCCTCGTCTTCCAGTAGCACCACGCCCGCGCCATCGCCCATCACGAAGCCATCGCGCTCTTTATCAAACGGACGGCTGGCGCCAGCGGGATCATCGTTGCGCCGCGAGAGCGCCTTCATGTTGCCGAATGACGCCAAACCGATCTGTGAGATGCCCGCTTCCGCCCCGCCCGCCAGCATCGCCACGGCATCGCCCCGGCGAATCATCTCGGCGGCCTCGCCGATCGCGTTAGCTCCGGTGGCGCAGGCCGAGACAGTCGCGAAGTTTGGCCCACGCGCGCCGATCGTCAGCGAGACGAAGCCCGAAGCGATGTCGGTGATGAACATCGTGATGAAGAACGGGCTGATGCGGTCCGGTCCGCGCTCGAAGAGCACTTTGAACTGCTCGTGAGACGTGTTCATGCCGCCGACGCCAGAGCCGATCACCACGCCTACATCTTCGGAGTTCTCTTCGGTGATCTGAAAGCCTGAGTCGTCAAGCGCCTGCCGCGCCGCAGCCATCGCATAGTGGACAAAGCGGTCGTTGCGCCGCACTTCTTTTCGATCCATATACTGCGTGGCGTCGAAGTCGTTGACAGTGGCCCCGAACTTCGTCGAGAAGGCCGACGTGTCGAAGCTGGTGATCGTCTGGCCGCCCGGCTTGCCCTCACACAGTGCGCGCCACGCCGTCGCAGTGTCATTGCCCACCGCGCAGACAATCCCTATGCCTGTCACGACCACACGGCTGCTCATAGCGTCTCCCCTCTGGTCTCCCGGTCTCCGGCGCCTGGCCCGCACGGGCTAGCGCTTCAGCGCGAACTGCTCGCTGTGCTCGGCCAGGAAATTCGTGTACACCGCGCCGCGCTGGAACGTCTCGTTCTCCAGCAGGCTGAGGTGGAATGGTATCGTCGTTGGCAGGCCCTCCAGCACATACTCTTCGAGGGCGCGCTTGCCTCGCGCGATGGCCTGCTCGCGCGTTGGCGCCCAGACGATCAGCTTGGAGAGCAGCGAATCGTAGTGCGGCGGCACTTCATAACCGCGATAGAGGTGCGAATCCACCCGCACGCCCGGCCCGCTGGGTGGCAGATACTCTTCGATCACGCCAGTCTGCGGGCGAAAGTCGTAGGCGGGGTCTTCAGCGGTGATGCGGAACTCGATGGCGTGGCCCTGCGGGCGGATGTCGGACTGTTGCACGCTCAGCCGCTCGCCAGAGGCAACCAGCAACTGCTCACGCACGAGGTCCAGCCTCGTCACCAGCTCGGTGACCGGATGCTCGACCTGGAGCCGCGTGTTCATCTCCATGAAGTAGAAGTGGTTATCCTCATCCACGAGATACTCCATCGTGCCGGCGCCGCGATAGCCAATCGCCACCGCCGCGCGGACCGAGCGCTCGCCCATCTCGCGGCGCAGCTCGTCGGGCAGCAGCGGGCTGGGCGATTCTTCGACCAGCTTCTGGTGGCGGCGCTGGGTCGAGCAGTTGCGCTCGCCCAGGTAGACGCCATTGCCGTAGTTGTCGCAGAAGACCTGCACCTCGACATGCCGCGCGCGTCCCAGATACTTCTCAACGTAGAGGCCATCGTCGTGGAAGGCTTCGCGCACCTCGCTCTGCGCCGTGGTGAAGACGTGGGCGAACTCTTCGGGCTTGCGCACCAGCCGGATGCCGCGCCCGCCGCCGCCCGCCGCCGCCTTCAGCATCAGCGGGAAGCCGACACGCTCAGCGGCCTCTTCGCCCTCGCCGAGCGAGCGCAGCACATCGGTGCCGGGCAGCATCGGCAGCCCCGCGCGCTCCATCGCCATGCGCGCCTGCACCTTGTCGCCCATCTGCACCATCGCCGCGGGCGGCGGCCCGATGAAGATGACGCCCACATCCGTGCAGATCTCGGCGAAGCTGGCGTTCTCAGAGAGGAACCCGTAGCCGGGGTGGATCGCCTCGCAGCCTGTCAGCAGCGCCGCACTGATGATATTGGGGATGTGCAGGTAGCTCTTGCTGCTGGGGCCAGGCCCAATGCAGATGCGCTCATCCGCCATGCGCACGGGCAGCGAGTCGCGGTCAGCCTCGGAATAGGCGATGACCGCCGTGACACCCATCTCGCGGCAGGCGCGGATGACACGCAACGCAATCTCGCCGCGATTGGCGATCAGCACTTTCTTGAACATGCCGTGAGCCTTCTACCGTCCTGTCGTCTTACGTGGCGCCGAGTGAATCGAGAACCATTCAGCGCGGGCCGAATCCAGGCCATTGTACCACGTCGCGTTTCGCAGGCATAGCCAGCAACGCCCTGGAGCATCGCTGAGGGTGGTCGCGCCCACCGTGCGCCGACCACTCATGGCCGAGAGAACGCCCCCACTCCGCCGTCCGCTGGACAGCAGGACGCCCGCACGAGCCATCAGGTGTGGCTCGCGCGGGCGTTCGCGGCGGATCAGCAGCGCGCTAGTCCAGCTCGCCGCGAGATGCGAGATGCTGCTGCTGGGCGTAGAGATTGGTCCATGTCCAGGCGAGGCGCTCGTAGCAGCCGTCGTGTGTGCGGGCGCCATTGGGCGTCTCCCAGGCCCACATGCGGATGCGCTCGCCGCAGACCTGGCACGCAAAGCGCCCCAGGCTGAGCTTCTGGCGCCGATTCGCGTAGAAGTTGTTCATCGTGCGCGTGTAGGAGAGCAACGGCGCGCCGTGGTGCGTCACCGTCGAGGATATCCCCACCAGCGACTGCTCGGTCTGCAAGATCAGGCCGCGCTCGGCGCCATCCTCATAGGCATCGGCGTCGTAGTCGCCCGCGTATTCGTCATCATACTGATCGTAGTCGCCGTAGTCGACGGCGTCACCAGCCTGATCTTCCCAGGCGCCTCGCTCATCTCGACGGCTGGACATCGCATACGCCTCCTTCACACACGTCCTCAAGGAGAACGGGAACAGCTGCGCAATCCACGGCGATTCGCCCGCATCCGACAGCGTCCGATAGGGTTTGTGGTGTCATCTCCGCCCGGGGAGCATGGACAAGAGAGTAACGGGGCGCTGTACGCAACTCACGCGGCGAATGTGGCATGGCCGCTACCTTGGACGCAAGTATAGCATGGCTCCAGCGCCCTGCGCTATCGTACTATCAATCAGTACCATGCGTCGGCATGGAGCCACGGCAGCGTCAGCGCGCTATCTGGAACAGGGACAGTCCGCATGTCAAGACCCTCATCGCCCAGCCTCCCCAATCTCCCAGACCAGCAGCCGCACCCTGACCCTGACGCCGACGTCCGGAGACCGAGCGCCGAGCCAGCGACCAATAAATGGGTCGTCTTCGCCATCGTGGCGATTGGTGTCTTCATGTCCACCGTGGATTCCTCCATCGTTAATATCAGCCTGCCCGCCATCGCCAGCTTCTTCGGCGTCCCGCTGAATGGCGCGGTGGAGTGGGTGGTGATCGTCTATCTGGTCGTCATCGCCGCCACGCTGCTGACGATTGGTCGTCTGGCCGACATGACGGGGCGCAAAGCGATCTGGACGGCGGGGCTGGCGATCTTCACCACTGGCTCGGCGCTCAGCGGCGCGGCTCCCACGCTAGGCTTTCTGATCGCGGCGCGCGGATTCCAGGCCATCGGCGGCTCGCTGCTCTTCGCCGTCAGCGCGGCCATGCTCACGGGCGCCTTCCCGGCCAGCGAGCGCGGGCGTGTGCTGGGCATGAACGCGCTGATCGTGGCGCTGGGCGTCAGCGTCGGGCCGACGCTGGGCGGCTTCATCACCGAGTTTCTGACCTGGCGCTGGATCTTCTACGTCAACGTGCCGCTTGGCATCATCGGCGTCTTCGCCACGCTGCGCCTGCTGCATGAGCCCAAGCGCGCCGGGCGCGGGCGCTTCGATCCGACCGGCGCGCTGCTGCTGACGATCGGGCTGGCCTCCATCACGCTGGGGCTGTCGTTCGGTCAGGAGTGGGGCTGGTCCTCGCCACAGCTGATCGCCTCGCTGGTGATTGGGACGGTAGCGCTGGTGGCGCTGGTGATCGTCGAGCGGATCGTGCGCAACCCGATTGTGCCGCTGAGCCTGTTTCGCAATCGCGTCTTCGCCTCGGCCAACCTCAGTCTAACGCTCAGTTTTCTGGCGCTGTTCGCGGTCAGCTTTATGATGCCCTTCTATCTGGAGCAATTGCGGGGCTTCTCGCTGATAGATTCCGGGCTGCTGCTGACACCACTACCGCTGACCATCGCAGTCTTCGCGCCCTTCAGCGGGCGGCTGGCCGACCGCATCGGCACGCGCTGGCTGGCGGCGACCGGGCTGGCCATCGCCTGCCTGGGGCTGGTCTTCCTCAGCCAGCTCCAGGCCAATAGCTCCGTCTTCGACATCGCCTGGCGGTTGGTGGTGATCGGCTTCGGTCAGGCGCTCTTCCAGTCGCCCAACAACAGCGCGCTGATGGGTTCGGCGCCCGGTGCGGCGCAGGGGGTGGCCTCGGGCTTCCTGGCGACTGGCCGCGTGATAGGCCAGAGCACCAGCGTGGCGTTGGCAGGCGCCATCTTCACCAGCCTGGGCGGCGCAGTGGCGGGCGCGCAACTGCACAAGATCGTGCTAGGTCTGGGGCCACACTCCTTCCCACCCGGCTATGTCGCGGCGGCCCAGCAGACCTTTGTCGGCGCCTTCCATGCGACGTTTCTGGTTTGCGCCGCCGTGGCAGTGGTGGGCGTCTTCGCCTCGCTCGTGCGCGGCAAAGAAGATCGCAGGCTGGTCGCGCGGCGCGTATGATAGGCTTTGTCCAGAGCGACCAGGACGCCTGGAGTCGAGCGGGATCGAGAACGATTCGAGAACGATGGAGGAGTGGAGACGACCATGAGTGACGCGCGCGCGACGCACGGCGCCGGGGCCAGCGGCTTCCCGCCCGGATTCTACTGGGGTACGGCGACCGCGGCCTATCAGATCGAGGGCGCGCCCAGAGCGGATGGCAAAGGCGAATCCATCTGGGATCATTTCACCCACACGCCGGGCAAGATCGCGCGCGGCGAGACGGGCGATGTCGCCGACGATCACTATCACCGCTGGCAGGACGACCTCGACCTCATGCAGCGCCTCAACCTCAACGCCTATCGCTTCTCGATCTCATGGCCGCGCATCTTCCCCGACGGCTATGGGAGCCTGAACGAGGCCGGGCTAGACTTCTATTCACGGCTGATTGATGGGATGCTGGCGCGCGGCATCGAGCCATTCGCCACGCTTTACCACTGGGATCTGCCGCAGCCGCTGCAAGACAAAGGCGGCTGGACCAACCGCGACACCGCCAAAGCCTTCGCCGACTACGCGGGCGTGATGGCGCGGCGCTTCGGCGACCGCGTCGGCCACTGGATCACGCTAAATGAGCCATGCGTGACGACGGTGCTGGGCCATGTGACAGGCGAGATGGCTCCCGGCGAAAAGAACCCCGCGCTGATCCTGCCCGTCGCCCACCACCAACTGCTCGCGCATGGGCTGGCCATCCAGGCCATCCGCGCCGAGTCGCCCCGCCCGACCGACGCGGGCATCACACTGAATCTGGCCTACATCGAGCCAGCCTCCGACCGCGAGGAGGATGTGGCGGCTGCCAAGCTCTTCTCCGGCGCCTGGCAAGACATCTATCTGGAGGCGCTCTATCGCCAGCGCTACCCGGAAGAGATCGAGACGATCTTGCGCATGCTCGGCGCGCCTGACGATCTGATCCAGCCAGACGACATGGCGACTATCGCCGCGCCAACCGACTTCATCGGCATCAACTACTACTCGCGCAACATCGTCCGGGCCGGGCAGAACGGCTCGCTGCTGCCAGAGGTCGTACCAGCCAGTGGCGCGCTGACGGTGATGGGCTGGGAGGTCTATCCGCAGGGGCTGCGCGACCTGCTGCTGCACGTCCACCAGACCTACAAGCCGCCGCGCATCTACGTCACCGAGAACGGCGCGGCCTACCCCGACACGCTCGCTCCCGATGGCGCCGTGCATGACCCTGACCGCACGCGCTACCTGCGGCTGCACTTCGACGCCACGCGCGAGGCCATCGCGGCGGGCGCGCCAGTCGAAGGTTTCTTCGTCTGGAGCCTGCTGGATAACTTCGAGTGGGCGCACGGCTTCGAGCCGCGCTTCGGCGTGATCTACGTGGATTACGCCACGCTCGATCGCCACATCAAAGACAGCGGGCGCTTCCTGGCCAAGGTCGCCGCGACTAACGGCGCGCGCCTGGACGCGGAGTGACGACCTCACCACTCCATCTCCATCACTCACAGAGCGAGAGGGAGCGTGGACCTACGCCTGCTCGTCGCGGGTGATGCGGAACGGGGAGGCGGGGTCGTCGTGCAGCAGACGCATCAGGTTGTCGGATGGCTCGATCTGCGCGGCAGAGGCGCCCTTGATCAGCGCATCGAGCTGGTCGGGGGTCAGATCGCGGCGCGGATCCCAGGCGGCGCGCTTCATGTCCACGGCGCCCGCCTCGGTGAAGGGTACGCCCTCGGCTTCGAGCAGTTGGCGCATGCGGCCGCGCTGGCCAAACGCCCAGCTCCCCGTCAACTCGCCCTTGGCGCTGACGACGCGCTGGGCTGGCACACTGGCGCCCTTGGGCGTCTCGTTCATGATCCAGCCAATCATGCGCGCGCCTCGTGGATAGCCCAGCGCCGCGCCAATCGCGCCGTAGGTGGTGACCTGGCCCACCGGGCAGGAGCGCACCAGCGCATAGACCTGCGCCATCAGGGTCGCGACGCGCTCACGAGTGATCGGTGGCTCTGGCATGGGTCATCCTTCCGCCACAATAGCGGCGCCACGCGCTGATTCGCCCTGTTCGATGCCCTATTCGATAATCATCGGCGTATCGGCCTCAGGATCGGGGGGCGAGGGTATCACGCCGCCGGACAGCGTGCCGAGCGTGCCGCCAATCGCTCCGATGATGAACCCAGTGATGCCAAAGATATAGAGTTCGTAGGGCAGCTGCGTGAATGCGAGAAAATGATCGAGGACGCCGAAGACGATCAGCGCCACTCCCAGGATGATGAGCACAACGCTCAGAATACGCATGAGCGCTCCTCTCCGTTCCATCCCGCCACACGCCAGCTCTGTCGCGCGCCAGGAACGATGGTGGGCCAATAATTCGGCCATGCAGCCATGATGAGGCCTATGAGGTCATAGCGAGTATAGGCGCGCGCCCGCACGCTGTCAATTCGGCGGTACAGGAGGGCGGTGCGGGAGAGGGGAGCCGCCGCCGTGCGCCCGCTGGGGTGAAGGTCTTCATTTCGTGGCGACGACGCCGAAGGCTTCGGGGCGGCGGGTGATGCGCTGGAAACCGACCGCCTCCAGCCGACGCAGCGCGCCTGCCGTGACGCGCGCGCCTGATGCGCTGTGCGGGTCACCGATGTAGTGGAAGAGCCGCCCACCTGGGCGCAGCGCGCGGTAGAGTCGCCGATACATCTCCTCGGAGTACAGCTCGCCCGCCAGCGAGAGGTATGGCGGGTCGTGGATGACGCGGTCGAACGCGCCAGCGGGCTGCTCCGCCACCACCTCGAAGGCATCGCCGATGACGCGCTGGATGTTGGGCCGGTCGAACAACTCATGCGACCAGGGATTCTGGCGCGCGACTTCCAGCCCCGTCGGGTCCAACTCGATCGTCACTACCTCCGCCGCCGTGCGCGCCGCCAGAATCGCCGTATAGCCCAGGCCTGTCGTCGTATCAAGCACGCGCCCGGTGAGGGGCGCGACCGCCCGCGCCTTGGCGACACTATCGGCCCACGGCTCCGTTCCCTTGATGCGGTGCATCGAGATGCCTGAGTACAACATCGTCGGCGCGCCAGCGGTCGGCATCAGCGAGCGCAGCGCGTTGGTCGTCGGCGAGAAGGCCGCGATGTACTGCGCGCTGCCGCTAAGGCCGCCCACGCCATCCAGGATGAAGCACTGATTATGTGATGAGCCGATGAGGATGTTTGCTACCTCCCACTGAAGGCGCTCGCCCGTGGGATAGAGCACCGCCGTGCTGGTCAGTGTCACCGTCAGCGTCGAGAGGCCAAGATCAGCCGAGGTCTCCACCTCGATTCGATCATCGGGCGCGCCGCCCGCCAAAAGATGCGCTTGCCACGCCGCCAGCAGCGGCGCGAGCTGGAAATGCGAAACCGTCGCCGGATAACCCGTCGGCGCGGCGGGCCGGGCATAGAGGCCAGAGAAGGCCTGCGGAGAGTGGAGAGGTTCAGGCCGCTCGCGGTGGCGCTTACCGGTCATGGGTGGGTCGCTCCTCTCTCAGCCCCAGCAC
>JAICVT010000475.1 GCA_025935235.1 Ktedonobacterales bacterium
CGGGTGGCGCGGCTGGCCACCGCCGACGCTGTAGGCCGCCCGCACGTCGTCCCCGTCTGCTACGCCTTCGATCCAGCTGTCGCTGGCGGCCGCTTCTACATCCCACTGGACGAGAAGCCCAAGCGTGTCGCGCCTGAGCGGCTGCGGCGCGTGCGCAACATCCTGGCGCGCCCGGAGGCTGATCTGCTGATAGACCGCTATGACGACGACTGGTCGAAGCTGGGCTACGCCCTGGCCCACTGCCACGCGACGCTGCTGGCGCCTGATAGTCCAGAGTGCGCGGCGGAGCATGCGGCGGCGGTGGCGGCGCTGCGGGCGCGCTATCCACAATATCGCGCGATGGCGCTGGAAGAGCGCCCGCTGATCGCGCTGGAGCCGCAATCCTTCAGCCTGTGGGGGCCAGCGCTGCGCGCGGATGAGCAGGCGGGCGAGGCCGCGATCTGGCTGCAACCAGGACGCGGGATGGACTTCCTGCCGATGGCGCGCGGGCGTCGCTCGGTGCGCTCATTCCAGTCGCGTCCTGTGCCGCGCGCCGCGCTGGAGGAGTTGCTGACGGCGGCGGCGTGGGCGCCCTCGCCGCATGGCCGCCAGCCGTGGCGCTTCGTTGTGCTGACGCGCGCGGAGCCAAAGGCGCGGCTGGCCGAGGCGATGGGCGACGACTGGCGCGCGACGCTGGCGCAGGATGGCGAGCCAGCCGAGGTGGTGGCGGAGCGGCTGCGGCGCTCGCACCAGCGCATCCGCGCGGCGCCCGCGCTCGTGCTGGCCTGCCTCTACCTCGATGACCTCGATCACTATCCCGACGCCGAGCGCCAGCGCGCCGAGGAGACGATGGCCATCCAGAGCCTCGGCGCCGCCATCCAGAATCTGCTGCTGGCGGCCTATGCGCTGGGGCTGGACGCTGGCTGGATGTGCGCGCCGCTCTTTAGCCCCGCTACCGTGCGCGCGGCGCTCGACCTGTCGCCATCCCTCATCCCCCACGCGCTGATCCCTGTCGGCTACGCCGCGCGTGACCCGAAGCGCCGCCCCCATCGCCTGCCCGACGAGCTGGTCGTGCGCTGGGAGTAGACGCGCCCCCACCCCCAGCCCCTCCCCCGCTTTGCGGGAGAGGGGAGCTACAGTGCGTCGCGGCGCCAGCATCCTCTTTCTCGCCGCCGCGCTCTGGCGGCGGAGGCTGCTAGCCCCTCTCCCGCGTCAGCGGGGGAGGGGTCGGGGAGGGGGCTACCTCGGCGAGCAGGTCGTGGCAGATGTCGCGGGCGACGTTGGGGCCTTCGTAGATGAAGCTGGTGTAGAGCTGGATCAGGCTGGCGCCCGCGTCGAAGAGGCGGCGGGCGTCGTCGCCGTGGAAGACGCCGCCGCAGCCGATGATCGGCAGTCGGTCGCCCGCGAGCCGATGTAGCCGCGCCACCACCTCCGCCGCGCGGGCGTGCAGTGGGCGCCCGCTGAGGCCGCCAGCCTGCTCGCGCAACTCGCGCGGAACCCACGCGCCGAGGCCATCGCGCGCGATGGTGGTGTTGACGGCGACCAGACCGCTGGCTCCGCGCGCCAGGCAGACATCCACCACATCATCCAGCGCCGCGTCGTCCAGATCAGGCGCCACCTTTACCAGCAGCGGCTTGGGCTGGGCGCGGCCAGCGGCTGCGGCGCGCTCGCGCAGCCGAGCCATCAGCGCCGAGAGCAGCGCATCCAGCCGATCGCGCGCTTGCAGATCGCGCAGGCCGGGCGTGTTGGGCGAGCTGATATTGACGGCGAAGTAGTCGCCCCAGGCATAGAGCAGATCGAGCGAACCGAGGTAGTCGTCAATCGCGTCGTCCAGCGGTGTCACTTTGGACTTGCCAAGGCTGACACCGATGGGGATTGACTGGCGTGGCAGGCCGGCCAGCCGCGCCGCCACCACCTGCGCGCCGTCATTGTTGAAGCCCATGCGATTGATGAGCGCCTCGTCACTGACGATGCGGAAGAGGCGCGGGCGCGGATTGCCCGGCTGCGGCAGCCGCGTGACCGTGCCGACCTCCACGAAGCCGAAGCCCAGCGCCGCCAGCGCGGGGATGGCCACGGCGTTCTTGTCGAAACCCGCCGCCAGACCAATGGGATTGGGGAAGCGCAGCCCAAAGACCTCGCGCGCCAGCGACGATGGGATCGGCCCGGCGGACAGCTCGCCCGCCATCGCCACGGCGCGGGTCAGCGCAGGCGAGCGTGAGGCCGCCGCCAGCCCGCCCAGCACGCGCCCGTGGATGCTCTCGGCGTCGCGCCCAGCCATACCGAAAAAGAGCGGGCGCGCGATACGGCGATAGAGCATCAGACTAGCGCGCTTTCGTCGCGGCGAAGTAGTCGGCGACGCGCTGGTAGACCTCCTCCGAGATGCCGCCCGTCTCGCGCCAGTAGGCCAGCAGATCGCTGATCTTGACGGCGGCGCGTAGCTGATAGCCCGCTGCGGCGATGGCCTCTGGACCGCCCTGCTCGCGGTCCACCAGCACGACCACGTCATGCACGACCAGTCCGTTCGCCTCCAGCGTGCGGATCGCTTCGAGCTTGCTATCGGCGTGGGTGACGACATCGTCAATCACCACCACCGTCTCACCCGGCGTGAAGAAGCCGTTGATCGAGCCGCCCGCGCCGTGCGTCTTCAGCTCGCGGGGGGTAATCATCGGCACGCGCGTGAGGTGCGAGAGCACGGCCACCATCGGCGTCGCGGCCATCGGCACGTCGGCATAGCGCGAGAAGACCAGCCTCTCAGTATCAATCAGCTCGCGCAGCGCGGCCACGGCGGCGTCGAGCGCGTCGGGATACGAGCGCAACACGCGCAGATCCACATACATCGGCGAGAGTGGCGCGTCGGGCTGCGTCTCGTGCAGCTTCAGGCGAAACGCGCCGAACTTGACG
>JAICVT010000414.1 GCA_025935235.1 Ktedonobacterales bacterium
CGCGCCCGCCGCTGTTATAGTGTCTTCCAACTTGGCCTGCGCTGGCTGCGCCGCTGTCTCACCAACGACCAGCCCGTGCAGGTCACCTTCACCTTGCTGCCCCTCGCGTTTGCTCCCTGTCCTAAACTGTCATGAAGTCAGCTCTCACCTCCGCCCGAGGGGGTTGCGGCCGGGCGCCGAGGACGCGCGGCCAGCCGCTCCTGGACTCGCCTGCGCGGGTCTTGTGGCGGCGCGCCGCCTTCAGGCGCGGTTTCAACCGCTGTCCACTGTCCGCCCTGAGAGAACGCGAAAGCCCTCCCCCGCTGACGCAGGGGAGGGTTTGGGGTGGGGGCTATTTGCAGGTCGGCTTGTCGAAGGAGATCGTGATGCCGCTCCCGCTGGAGCTGGCATGCGCGACATCGTGGAAGTCGAAGCTCGACCCATCCGAGCCGACCGCGTGGACGGTGAAGGTGGACGTCTCACTGCCATTGCGCAGGTTGTTGTTGTCGCCGAACCACACCGTCTCGTGGCCAGAGTAGGTGGGCAGCGTCGCATCCAGCGGCACAGCGGTGAATGTACCGGCTATTGTGCCAGTGAACCACGAGGTTCCCGCGCCCTGGCCAACGGTCAGCATCGTGCCATGCATCTGGCCATTGTAGAGTTCGGTGATCGTGGCGGGCTGGCCAGCGTAAGGCCCGCAGGGGATGACATCAACGAACTGGTCGGTAGCGTTGTGGTAGGTACACTGGATGTGCAGCGCGCCAGCGCCGCCGCCATTGCCAGCGCTCCACGGCGTGCAATCGTGCGTGGGCGCCGCGTCGGCATGGGCGACGCCGCCGCTGCCCGCCGCGAGCAGCGCGATCATCGCCAGACCCAGCAGCGCGCCAGACACTGTGCGGCGGTTCAAGATGTGTGAGATGCGCATGGAATGCTCCTCTGTGTGCTTCAAGTGCGCTTTCGTGCGCTCGGACTGATGTCCCCTCCCGGGCGACCACGTCGCGCAGAGTGGGAGAGGTTCGTGAGCGGAGGGCCGCTCGCCAGGGCGTCCGGCCGGGTTGCGCGCCTGACTGCTCGCGTCCTCCACCACCGAGCCTACAGAGGGCGTGTCTGAAAAACGTTACTGCCATCGTTACGGAGCCGCGACTGTGGCGTCTGTCACACTGCGACGCACGCATTTATGCGTAACGTTCTCGTGACAGTTGGGGTGTATGCTGGATCGTGAAGCGCGCAGGTGGGTCGCGCGCGAGGTGACACACGGGGAATCGGTTTCCCCGCCAGGAGACGCAAGCGCCATGAAGCGAGCCGCCATCGTGCGCGCCTGGATCATCATCGCCGTCTTCGCGCTGGGCGTCGGGAGCGGCTCCGTCCTGGCCGCGCAGATCGGTATCCTCGGCAGGGTCGCGCCGATGGCGGTGGCATTTGCGATGTATCCCATCGTCGGGGCGATCGTCCTGGCCTATCGTCCGGGCAACGCCACCGGGCGGCTGCTGGTGGTGGTTGGCTTCGGCGTGACCACCACCTTCTTCTCCGCGGGCTACACCGACTACGCCGCGCTGCCCGGACACGCGCTGCCTGGCTTTGCCTTCATGGACTGGCTGGGCAACGTCATCTGGCCGCAGAATATCGCGTTCGGCATGCTACTGGCCCTGCTCTTCCCGACCGGTCATCTGCCCTCGCCGCGCTGGCGCTGGTTGCTCTGGGCAGGCGTCGCGGGCATGGCGCTCAACGCGCTCTCCTCGGCGTTCATGCCCGGCGTGTTCTCCGGCGAGACCACGGTCAATCCGTTTGGCGTTCCCGCGCTGGGGCCGCTGCTCAGTATCCTTGGCCTGCTCTCGAACGCGCTGGTGGCGCTGCTGGGACTGGGGGCGCTGCTGGCTGTCCTCGTGCGCTTCTGGCGCTCACGGGGAATCGAGCGCCAGCAGATGAAGTGGTTTGCGCTGGGTACGGCGGTCCTGGTGATCGCCATCGCGCTGAACCTGCTGCTGGTTCCCGATGACAACAACGGCGCACAGCTAGGATTCGCGATCGGCTTTGGCGTGCTGCCCTTCTCCATCGGCGCGGCTGTGCTGCGGGCGCGGCTGTATGACATTGACATCATCATCAATCGCGCGCTGGTCTATGGCCTGCTAACCGCCTCGCTAGCCGTCGTGTACTTTGGCCTGGTACTTGGCTTCCAGTTCGTCGTCACGCATCGCGTCGGTGGGCTGGGAGCGCAGGCCCAGCAGCCGATTGTCATCGTCCTCTCGACCCTGCTGATCGCCGCGCTCTTCACCCCGCTGCGCACGCGCATCCAACGGCTGATCGACCGGCGCTTCTATCGCCGCAAGTATGACAGTGCGCGCACGCTGGCCAGGTTCGGCCAGACGCTGCGCACGGAGGTCGAGATCGAGCCGCTGTGCGACCATCTGGTGAGCGCGGTTGAGGAGACGATGCAGCCGGAATCGGTCATGCTGTGGATTCGCCCATCGGTCGGCAGGCGCCAGTCGTGAGCCAGTGGGAGTGGGAGCGTGAAAGGCTGGAGCATGTCAGAGCCGCAACCGACTGAAACCGTGGTCGCGTCGGCGCGTCCAGCTTGGCCGCGCCGCTGGCGCACACTGGCCACCAGCCTCTGCGCGCTGCTCTGTGCGCTCACCATTGTCGTCTGTGTGGTGAGCATCCCGACGGTCTTTGCGGTCTATAGCTCGATCTGCACACAGGCGACGCGAGTGGGCTGCGCCGACGGCCAAGCCGGACCACAGTCAGCCGCCACGCTGCTCGCCCACGGCATCTCGCTGCCCATGTACGCAGCCTACACCGTGACGCTGCTGTCGCTGGTCAGCGTGGTCTATGTGCTGATCGCGCTGTTGATCTTTCTGCGCCGCGCGCGTGATCCGCTGGCGCTCTTTGCGGTGACCTTCCTCATCCTATTCAGCGTCGGCTCCAACAATGGCTTTTTGCGGATACTCCAGGAGCAGAACCCTGCGTGGGGCTTGCTGCTGACCCCATTGATCTATGTTGGTGATCTGAGCATCGTGGCATTCTTTTGTGTCTTTCCAACGGGGAAGTTCGCTCCGCGCTGGACCTCGTGGGTCTTGATCGCGTTTGCCATCTTCCAGGCGGGCGATCTAAGCCCCCGACTGACGCTGCCCAGCGCCGTCGGCGGCGTGATCTTCCTGGCGCTGATCGTCGCGCTGGCGGCGGCTCAACTCGTGCGCTACCGAACCATTTCGACCGTCGCCGAGCGCGTGCAAACCAAGTGGGTCGTGATGGGGCTGACGCTGACGATTGCGCTGGAGATTGCCTTTGCGTTGCCGATTTTGCTGCTGAATGTGGCTCCCGGCACGCTCTACGATCTGGCGTCCAATTCGCTCTTCGCGCTGGCCGTGCTGCCCATCCCCATCTCCATCTATATCGCCATCGTGCGGCATCGTCTCTACGATATTGACCTGCTCATCAACCGCGCGCTGGTCTATGGCCTGCTGACCGCCTCGCTGGCGGCGGTCTACTTTGGCCTGGCGCTCGGCCTGCAACTGATCGTATCGCATCGCATTGTCGGGCTGGGAATCCAGACGCAGCAGCCGATCGTCATTGTCCTCTCGACCCTGCTGATCGCCGCGCTCTTCATGCCGCTGCGCACGCGTATCCAGCGGCTGATTGACCAGCGCTTCTATCGCCACAAATATGACAGCGCGCGCACCGTGGCGCGGTTTGGCCAGACGCTGCGCACAGAGGTGGATATGCAGCGGCTCTGCGA
>JAICVT010000406.1 GCA_025935235.1 Ktedonobacterales bacterium
ATCCTCCTCTTCGGGCGGGCAGTCGCAGGGGCCATCGTTGAGGTCTTTGCCGCAGTGCGGGCAGAGGCCAGCGCAGTCCTCGCTGTGCAGCGGCTTCATCGGTAGCGCCAGCACCAGCGCCTGGCGAATCGGCTCGCGCAGGTCCACCTGATGATGCTGGTCAATAGCGAAGGCATCGGCGTCGTGTGGGCCATCCACGGGCGCGCCCGTAGTGACATTGATGACCGGATAGAACTCCTCGCGCAGCGGAAAGGTCAGCGTCTCGGTGAAGGAGCGCAGGCAGCGCGTACACTCCAGCCGCACAGGAGCCTGGATCGTGCCGTCCACATAGATGCCCTGGTTGGTGCGATGCAGGCGCAGGCGTCCTGTCACTGGCCCGGCAAGCTCGGCCTCGCCGTCACGCAGGTCGAGCGTGTCGTCGCTGTCCACCTCCACATCCAGGGTGGCGCCGGGGGCGTCTTTGAGGAGCTGGGCGACATTATAAATCATGACGACTCTCCTTACATCACCGCCGATGCGCAAGCTCAGAGCAGCCAGGAGGAGCGAGAGGAACAGGGCGATGACTCCCTGTAGTATAGCGCATCCCGCCGCTTGCTCTCTGCGCCGCCGAGCGCCGTGCGATGTGGTACACTGATCGTCGCCAGCGCCCATTTTGCGCCATTGCTGGCGATGTACGGGCCCATAGCTCAGCGGCAGAGCAGTCGGCTCATAACCGATTAGTCGCAGGTTCGATCCCTGCTGGGCCCACCAGCGCGCCATCGGGCGCCAGTGGCGGCGGGGCGTCCCTCCTCAGCGCATGGCTGCGCACACCGAAGGAGCGACGCCCCGCCGCATTGCGCCACACGCAGGCCACGCGATTGCGCCACGCGCAGGATTAGGCCGGGCGCGAGAGGAGACGCGAGCATGCAATTTTACGACCGCGCGAAGATCTTTGTCGCGGCGGGCAACGGCGGCAATGGCTCGTCGCACATGCGCCGCGAGAAGTTCGTCCCCTTTGGCGGGCCGGATGGCGGCGACGGCGGGCGCGGAGGCAGCGTCTATCTGGAGGCTGACCTCGGCATGAACACACTGGTGGATTATCACTATCGCCAGCGACATCGCGCCACCAGCGGCGGCGGTGGTGGACGCCAGAAGATGCACGGCGCGGCGGGCGATGACCTGATCCTCATGGCGCCCGCTGGAACGGTCGCCCGCGACGCCGCCACGGGTGAGCTGCTGGCCGACCTGACAGAGCCGGGGCAGCGCGTACTGGTGGCGCGTGGCGGGCGCGGCGGGCTGGGCAATGTCCACTTCGCCACGGCCACCAACCAGGCCCCACGCGAGGCGCAGCTGGGCGAGCCGGGCGAAGAGCGCGAGATTGATCTGGAGCTGAAGCTGATCGCCGATGTCGGGCTGGTGGGCTACCCGAATGCCGGCAAATCCACGCTGCTCTCGGTCGTCACCGCCGCGCGGCCCAAGATCGCCGACTATCCCTTCACCACGCTGACGCCGAATCTGGGCGTCGCGGTGGTCGGCGACCCCACGCAGGGCGACGACTACAGCTTCGTGATCGCCGATATCCCCGGGCTGATTGAGGGCGCCGCGCAGGGTGTGGGGCTGGGACACGAGTTCCTGCGCCATGTGGAGCGCTGCCGCCTGCTGCTGCACCTGATCGACGGCGTCTCAGAGCGCGACCCGTGGGAGGAGTTCGAGGCGATCAACCGCGAGCTGGAGGAGTACAGCCCGGAACTGGCGACGCGCCCGCAGATCATCGTGCTGACCAAGATGGACCTGCAAGAGGCGCGCGACCGCTGGCCCGCCCTGCGCCAGCGCGCCGAGGAGCAGGAGATGCAGGCGCTGGCGATCTCCGCCGCGACTGGCGAGGGGCTACAAGGGCTGCTCAATGCCACCGCTCAGCGGCTGATCGAGATTCGCCGCGACGAGGCCGAGGCGCTGGCGCGGCAGCCGGTTGTCGCAGCCGAGGCGGCTGGCCCGGTGCTGCGCCCGGAGCCGGAGGACGCCTACACCGTCGAGCGCGAGCCAGAGGGCTTCCGCGTGCGCGGCAAGCGTGTGGAGCGCATGGTGGCGATGACCAACCCCGGCAGCATCGAGGGCATGGATCGTCTGGAGAACCAGTTGCGCCGCCTGGGTGTGCTAAAGGCGCTGGAGGAGGCGGGTGTGCAGCCCGGCGATATGGTGCGCTTCGGCAAATTCGAGCTGGAGTGGGGCGACGAGATGTTCTGAGGCGCGCCCTCACCCCTACTCTTTCCCAGAGGGAGAGGGAGACGATGGTTCGTATACGCTGCGCCGCGATCAGCCCGCCACCAGCGCCGCACCTTCCGGCTCCCCTCTCCCGCACAGCGGCGGACGGGCTGGGGGCAACCCCGCCATGCGCGGTACAATAGGCGCAGTATGACGCAGGTGAGATGAGATCGCGTCCACGCGCCCCGCGCGACCGGATGGACGAGGATAAGCGAGGATTAGCCCGAGATGACCACGCCCAACGCCCAGCCCAGCGGCGAGCTGGCCCCCAACTACTTCATGCACACCTTCCCGAATGGTCTGCGCATGGTCGGCCAGCGCATGCCGAGTCTGGCCTCGGTCACCTTCGGCGTTCAGGTTCCGGCGGGCATCCGCGATGAGCCAGCGGATCGTCTGGGTCTGACCTATCTGCTCTCCGACATGATGTTCCAGGGGACCGAGACGCGCAACGTGCGCCAGCTCACCGAGCAATTCGAGGAGATCGGGGCGCGCAAGGGCGGCGAGAACGCGATGGAGTATGGTCGCTACACGGCGCAGATCGTCGGCAATCGGCTCGACCGCGCGCTCGACCTCTTCGCCGATGTGCTGCTGCATCCGACCATCCCCGACGATGAGTTCAACCAGATGCGCAGCGTGCAGCTTCAGGACATCCGCCGCCGCGACGACGAGCCGATGCGCCGCATCTTCGATCTGGTGCGCGAGCGCTTCTACGCTGGCACGGCGCTGGGCCGCCGCTCGCTGGGCGTGCGCGAGGATGTCGAGCGGCTAACCGCCGAGGACCTGCGCGCCTTCTATCGCGCGCGCTACAAGCCGCAGGGCGCGCTGCTCTCCATCGCGGGCGCCTTCGACTGGGAGCATGCGGTCGAGCGCATCGGCGAGCTCTTCGGCGGATGGGAGGGCGCGGCGCCCGCATCGCCCACGCAGCAGCCACAGCCGCAAACGGGCGTGAATGTCGAGATCAGCGAGGGCAACCAGGAACACATCGGCATGGCGTTCCCCTTCCCGACCTATGGCGATCCCGACTACTACGCCGCCACCGTCGCGCTGGAGATCTTCGGCGGCGGCATGACCTCGCGCCTCTTCCGCGAGGTGCGCGAGAAGCGCGGGCTGGTCTATTCAGTCGCCGCGCTCTTCGCGCCCAACGGCGAGTATGGCGCGGGCTACCTCTACGCGGGCGCCTCGCCCGACAAAGCGAGCGAGTGCGTGCGGGTGATGCTCGACGAGCTGAAGCTGCTGCAGGAGCAGGGCGTGACCGAGGATGAGCTATCGCGCGCCAAGACGCAGATCAAGAGCGAGCTGGTGATGCGCGGCGAAAGCTCTGCCGCGCGCATGGGCGCGCTGGCCCGCTCGTGGTGGTTCGAGCGGCGACTCATCACCATCCAGGAGCTGAAGGCGGCCATTGATGGCGTCAGCGCCGAGCAGATTCTGGGCCTGCTCAAGCGCTTCCCGCCGACCACGCCGCTGGTGATCGGCGCCATTGGCCCACGCACCGAGGAGGAGCTGGTCGGCGACGCGCTCGCCAA
>JAICVT010000440.1 GCA_025935235.1 Ktedonobacterales bacterium
CCAGCGCCAGCGCCAGTCGCCGCTGCGTCGCGGCCGGCGTCGCGGCCGGCGTCGCGGCCGGCGTCGCGGCCGGCGTCGCGGCCGGCGTCGCGGCCGGCGTCGCGGCCGGCGGTCTCCCACCACGCGAGCACCCAGCCGAGCAGCGGTGCAAAACCGGTCGCCACCTCCACCTCGCGGCGGGCGATGCCGCGCCGACTCCCGGCCTTATCGCCTGCCGCATAACACCACTCGCGCAACCGCTGGCGCACGGTGTTCTCCGAGTGCCCCAACAGACCCGCCACCACCGCCACCACACTGGTCTGGCCACAGCGCTGCGCCAGCGTCATCCCCAAGCTCCACAGCGCCAGTACCGCCGCCTGCGGGCGACTCAACTGTGGCCAATGGCTTGACACCTCAGCCTCCCACGCCGATACTGCCTCCAGACGAGACATGCTGCACCTCGCAGACTCCTCTTGACGATCCAATAGCAGGAGTCTACTCGTTGAAGCTGCCTCGTCGCTTTGTCGCCTCCTCGCCCCAAAAACCTACCCTTGTAAGGGGGCTGGGGGTGGGGGCCCTGCGCAAAAGGTCAGGCGCCGCTATCCCCCTTGGACAGTGTGCGCCAGGCCGCATCTGGCCTACAGTTGAGAGCGTCAAGCCACGCGCGGCGCCTCTTCGGATGGCGAGCGCGGGCGCGACAGGAGGCAGAGAGAGATGACGAGATCTCAGACCATCTTGATCACGGGCGCGTCGCGCGGACTGGGGCTGGCTTTGGCACGCGATCTGGCCCACCGCGGCTGGACGCTGCTGCTGGATGCGCGCGGCGAGGAAGCGCTGGAGGCGGCGCGCGCTGAACTGGCGCACTCGACGCGTGTAGTCGCGCTGGCGGGCGATGTCACCGATAGCTGGCATCGCGAGGCGCTGGTGGCGGCGGCGCGCGAGCTGGGCGGGCTGGACGCCATCGTCAACAACGCCAGCGCGCTGGGGACGAGTCCACTACCCCCACTGCTCAACTACTCGCTCGACGGGCTCGAAGGCGTCTTCCGTACGAATGTGGTGGCCCCGCTGGCGCTGTTGCAATCGCTGCGCGGCGAGCTGAAGCCCGGCGCGCGCATCCTCAACATCACCAGCGACGCGGGCGTCGAGGCCTACCCCGGATGGGGCGGCTACGGCGCGAGCAAAGCGGCGCTGGAGCAGCTCTCGCACGTGCTGGCGGCTGAGCAGCCCGACTGGCGCGTCTACTGGGTGGATCCCGGCGACATGCGGACGCAGATGCACCAGGAAGCGTACCCCGGTGAGGACATCAGCGATCGCCCACTGCCGGAGGTCAGCGTGCCCGGGCTGGTCGAGCTATTGACCGGCGACCTGCCCAGCGGGCGCTATCAGGCGCGTGATCTGCCGCAATCCGCCGCTCAGCCAGCGGACGCGGCACAGGCAGGCGGTGTGAAGGAGTTGCGGCTGGCGCTGACAGTCGAGGACTTCGACGCCGCGCTGGCGCTCTATCGCGATGGGCTGGGTCTGCCCACCCTCCACGACTGGACGGACAGCGAGACAGGGCGCAGCATCGTGCTGGCGGCGGGCGTCGGAACCATCGAGCTGCTCGACCGCGCCGATGCCGCCTACACCGATTCCATCGAGTCGCCTGCGCAAGCAGCCGGACCCGTGCGGCTGGCACTGGAGGCGGCGAGCGTGGACGAGGCGAGTTCTCGGCTGCAAGCCCACGGCGCGGAGCCGCTCGGCGAGGTCGTCCACACGAGCTGGAGCACGCGCTCGCAACGCCTGCGCACGCCCGATGGATTGCACATCTCACTCTATCAGCCTGATCCCGGCCACTCGGCAGGCGATTGAGCGCAAATAGAGAATCGTAGGGTAGCCGCGATGACAACCGCATCGCCATTTGATTTTGAGACGCTGGGCAAGCTGCCCGACGCTGCGAATACCGGCGCGTATGCCGACTCAGCGGCGCGCCACAGCCCGGCGCTGGACGACGCGCTCGACTTCACCCTGGCGCCCGAACTGGAGGCGACCGAGCCGCCCGAGGCGCGCGGCGACTCGCGCGATGATGTGCGCCTGATGATCTCCTCTCGCTCCACGCCTGAGATCATCCACACGCGGTTCAGCGAGATTGGCGCGGCGCTGCGGGCGGGAGACGCGCTGGTCATCAATACCAGTGGTGTACTGAATGCCGCCCTCAAGGCGACCCGCGCCGATGGCCAGCGTGAGATCGAGCTGCACCTCTCGACCCGCCTGCCCGGCGGCTTCTGGACCGTCGAGCCGCGCACGCCGCTGCCCGCAGGCTCCGCCCCACTCAGCGACGACTTTGCGGGCGAGACGCTGGCGCTGCCCAGTGGCGCGACCGCCACGCTGCACGCGCCCTATCCGGTCGGCGCCAACCCGCCACGCCTCTGGCTGGCCAGCCTCCACATGCCGCTGCCGTTGCACGAGTATCTGGCGCACAACGGCTTCCCGATCCGCTATGGCTACGTGCCGAAGTTCTGGCCCAACAGCTACTACCAGACGGTCTACGTCACCGAGCCGGGCAGCGCCGAGATGCCCTCGGCGGGCCGCGCCTTCACCCGCACGCTGATGGCGCAACTCGTCGCGCGTGGCGTGCTCTTCGCGCCGCTGCTGCTGCACACTGGCGTCTCCAGCCTGGAAGCGCACGAGCCGCCATATGAGGAGTATTATCGCGTCTCGGCCAGCACAGCCCGCCTCATCAACACGGCGCGCGCCGCTGGTGGCCGCATCATCGCCATCGGCACGACCGCCGTACGCACGTTGGAGACGGTGGCCGACGACCGCGGCGAGGTCCACCCCGGCGAGGGCTGGACAAGTCTGGTCGTGACGCCTGAGCGCGGCATCCGCGCGGCGGATGGCCTGCTGACGGGGCTGCACGAACCGCGCTCCAGCCACCTCGCCATGCTGGAGGCGCTGGTGGGCCGCGATCACCTCACCCGCACGTACACGGCGGCCATCGAGCGCCGCTACCTCTGGCACGAGTTCGGCGACCTGCACCTGCTGCTGCCCTAGCGGCCAAGACAACTCCCCTCTCCCTCTGGGAGCGGGGCTGGGGGTGAGGGTCCGCGCGGCTTGCCTCGCGTGCTATGCTGGCTGCGATAACGTCGAGCGAGCAGGCGAGGCGATATGGCCGGCAGGCGCAAGCGGGAACACTGGTGGACCCCGCCACTGGGCTTTGTCATCGCGATTGCGGGAGTATCCGCGGCGCTCCCGGTTAGCATCTACGTAACTGAGCATCTCAGCGCGTGGGCGGCGCCGATCGTCTGGGCGGCGCTAGCCATCTGCGCCCTGGCGTGTGTGGCATATTTCGCCTCGAAGGTCAACGGCTGGCTGGTCTGC
>JAICVT010000325.1 GCA_025935235.1 Ktedonobacterales bacterium
AGCGTATAGGGAATCGGCAGGATCGCTATGCCATGTCGCTGAGCCAGCTCGGTCGGCAGGCAGCAGGTGCTCTCCGTCACAATCGCCACCCGCCGTGTGGCGCTGGCGGGCGCCTGCGCGCGGTGATCGAGCGCGCCTCGGTTCATCGTGTCCCTCCTTCCACCCGTCGCATTATCAGCCGCGCGGCGGGCCTCTCTGCCAGCGCCTCCAGGTTGACGAAGGCGTGCGTGTCGGCGACCTCGCGCACGACGCTGGTCACGCGATCGTTGACTGGCGTGGCGACACCCAGCGCCAGCCCGCGCTGGCTGATCTCGCCGTTCAGGTAGTTGATCTCGGTGGCGCGACCCCGCGCGATACTCTGCCAGGTCGAGCCACGCACCGGCAGGCGCCCTGCGCGGGTGCGCGCCACCAGGCCGATCACCGCCTCGGCTACGGGCGTGGGCAGCGCGCCGACCAGATCGGGCATCAACCCCTGCAAGGTGGCGATCAGCGCGACGGTCGGCGACTCGCGCAGCGTGCGCGGCGAGAGCGCGGCGAGGTCGCGTGTGAGGCGCACGCCCTGCGCCTGGGCCACCGCGACGCCCTCGCGCATCACCGCCAGCGAGAGGTGGCGGCCGAGCGGGTCGCGAGCGAGCTGCGGCAGCGACAGCCCGGTGGCGGCGCAGATGCCATTGTTGAGATTAGAGACGAGCTTGCCCCAGCGCGCGGCGCGCAGGTCGGCGGTCACACAGGTCGGCGCCGCGTCGCGCAGCGCCGCGCGCAGTGTCTGGACGCGCGCCGTCACGCCGCGCTCGAATGGCTCGCCGAGCGTGAGCCAGCCAGGGAACTGCGCCAGGATCTCGCCCGGACGCAGGTAGTCAACCGCGAGCATGACCACGCCGCCGACGATGCGCCCACGGCCCACCGCCTGGGCCGCGATCTCGTCGGCGCGCACGCCGTTTTGCAGCGTCACAACCGGCGCCTGGGGCGCGTAGTCCGCCAGCGGCGCGCAGGCCGACGCGACATCTTGCGTCTTGACGGTCAGCAGGATCGCCTCTGGCGCGAAGGTCGGTTCATCGCGCAGGTCGGCGGTAATGCGCAGCGGCGCGCGCTCCTCATGGCCATCGAGGGAGCGCACGGTCAGGCCGCCCGCGCGGATGGCCTCGACCTGTTCCGGCTTCCCTTGCAGCAGGATGTCGTGGCCCTGGCCCGCGAGGCGCGCGCCGAGGTAGCAGCCAATGGCGCCCGCGCCGACGATCGCGATACGCATATGATCTCCCTCCACCACCGCTGGTACTTTTATGTCGCTCCGCCGACCGTGCGCGCCGTGGGCGGTGATGCTGGCGCTGGCGACTGCGGTGCGATCTGCTCGTAGCGGTCGCGCAGCAGCGCCTGTGCGCCATAGGTGGCGATGAGCGCGCCAATCAGCAGCGCCAGCGCCAACCAGACGGGCGCGACCGCGGCAATGATGGCGCTCACCAGCGTCAGCCGCTCGCCGACCAGCCATTTGTGCGCGCCCAGCGCCTCGGGGCGCGTCAGGCGTGCGCCACGCAGCAGCAGTGCGCCATAGATGCGCAGATCGAGCGCCAGCGCGATGGCAAAGAGCGCCCAGGCCAGTGCGCCCGGTCGCAGCATCAGCAGCAGCGCCACGCCGCTCGCCAGCGCTAGCGCCGCCAGCGTCGCCGCGATGCGCCCGCTGCGCGCGACGCCGTAGACCACCGGCACGGTGCGATAGCCCGCCGCGTGGTCGCCATCCACATCGCGAATGGCGCCGACCAGGTTGGTGGCGGAGTCGTGGCAAAAGACCATCACCGCCAGCGCCAGCAGGGGCGCGAGCGGCCCCCAGCCCGCTGCCAGCGCGCCGAACGCCACCGCGCAGACTCCCAGCACGCCGCGGTCGAAGTTGCCCATCAGGGCATGCGTCTTGAAGGTCTTTGAGTAGGCGATGCCGAGCGCGGTCGTGCCGACGGCCAGCGCCAGATTGGCCCAGCCCAGCGCGAGCGAGGCCAGATAGCCGACCGCGATTAGCCCCAGCATCGTGTTGAAGGCTTCGCGCGGCGAGACGCGGCCAGAAGGGATCGGGCGGCCCGGCTTGCTGATGGTGTCGAGGCGCCGGTCAAAGTAGTCGCCTGCGTACAGTCCGGCCTCCCAGCCGCAGATGGTGACGAGCGCCGCCAGCGCCGCTCGCCACGGCGCGACCTGCCCGCCCGAAGCGACCAGCGCGCCTGCGATTGCCAGCAGGCCGGAGTGAAAGAGCGTGTAGGGGCGCGTCATCTCCAGATGCGCGAGCGCTTTGCGCGCGACCCGGCTGGTGTTCATGGCCGCGCCCTCGCCCGCCGCAGCGCCTGCAAGGGAATCGCCAGGGCGTACCACGTGTCCGAATACCACATCGCGCTGTAATAGAGGCCAATCGGCGCGGGCGTCCAGGCGCCATCCGCGCGCTGCTGCTCGATCAGCCAGCGCGCGCCACGCTGCGCTGCCTCGCGGGCCGCCTCATCGGCAGCGCTTTCTCCCAGCAGCGCCAGCGTCGCCCAGGCGGTCTCCTCAGCCGTGCTGGGCTGCAAGCGCATGCCGCCCCAGCCGCCGTCGTCGTTTTGCAGGCGCAGCAGCGCGGCGCGAGCGCGGTTCGCCATCGGCGAGCTGGCGAGGCCGAGTTGGGTCAGCGCCTCCAGCACGGACGCCGTGCCACAGGTCACCTCGCGGAACCAGATCGAGGCGAAGGCGCCGTCGTAGCGCTGCGCACGCGTCAGATACGCCAGCGCGCGGTCGCGCACCCACGGGCGGCGCTCGAAATAACCCATCGCCTGGAGCGCCAGCAGCGCGTGGCCGGTCACGTAAGGGCAATCGTGGTCGAAGGGCATACGCGAATTGCGCACAAACGTGGACCACGAGCCGTCGCGATTCTGCATGCCCGCCAGCCAGCGCGCGCCTTGCCAGCGCGCCTGCCGCTCCGCCGCATCGCGTGGCGGGCCAAGTCGCGCCAGCGCCAGCAGCGCATAGGAGGTGTCGTCGGCGTCGGGCCAGCCAGCGGGCATCGCCCACGGCCACCCGCCCGGCGCGGCGGAGGTCGGGAAGCAGCGCGCGTTATATTGCCGCGCCAGCAGCCAGCGGCGCACCGCGTCGGCGCTTGGCGGCTGGCCGCCATCCTCCGTTAGCGCCAGCACGGAGAGATCAGTATCGAAGCACTCCAGGTCGCGGTCTATCGGCCAGGAGCCGTCGGCGCGCTGATTGCCGATCACAAAGCGGGTCGCGTCCTCCAGCCAGGGCAGCGCGCCGTGCCCAGCCTGCCGCAGACAGAGGATGATGACTGAGGTCAGAAAGGCCGACTCCTCGAATGAGCCGTTCGGCCCTTGCGCGCGCTCCAGCCAGCGCAGCGCCTCGGCCACCGCGCGCGGATAGGCGGGCAGGCGATTGAGCGGGTGCGGCGCGCTGGCGGCGTGCAGGGTCGAGATGCTCAGATAGGCGGGAAACGTAGTCGAGATGGCGCGGCGCAGACGGGTCGGCAGCAGAATGATCTCAGGTCGCAGCCGCTTGATGCCGCGCCACTGGAAAATACCCGCGATGGCGGCCACCGTGCGGCACGGCCCACTGAGCGTGCAGCGGTTCGGGTCGCCGACGGCTTCCCAGCCGCCCATCGCGCTCAGCCGCGCCTCGCCGCGCTGGAGCGCCTCGTTATGCGCCTCCGTGTCGTCCTCTAGCGGCGCGGTCAGTGTGAGCGCGGCCAGCGCCAGGCTGGTGGAGTTGATGTTGGACTCAGCGGTTGGCGCGTCGCCCCAGCCGCCATCCGCTAGCTGGGTGGCCCGCAGCCAGCGTCGCCCCGCGCGAATGCGCTCGGCATGGCTCCGCCGGTCGGTGGCCCACAGCGCGCTGATGGCGATGGCGGTGGCCAGCGCTGAGGATGACAGCTCGCCGACCCAGTGGTCGCCATCGCGCTGGGCGCCGATCAGACGCGCCTCGGCGCGCTGGATGGCGTCGTCGAGCGTGGGCGCTTCGACACGCACAGGTGTGGTCGTCTCAGCTTCGACTGAGTGCGCCGCGCTCACCGCCTCGCTCAGCGCCTGCTCGATCTCCGCGCTCATCGGTCGCGCACCATCAGCAGCGTCGCCAGCGCAGTAAGACGCTCGCGCGGGTCGGATGGCTTCAGCCGCTCCAGGCTGGAGCGGGCGAGGTGGGTATGGGTCTGCGCGACACCGCGCGCGCGATCCAGCGCGTGGGTCTCGCACAGGATGGCGGTCAGCTCAGTGTAGCGCTCCAGCAGGGCGCCATCAGGTGCCTTGGTCGGCGTGAACAGTGTGGCGATGCGCGCACGCTGCGTAGGCGAGCTGTCGCGCAGGGCATAGATGATCGGGAGCGTCACGCGCTGATTGCGCAGATCGCTCAGGCTGGACTTACCCAGGTTGCCGCCGGACGCATCGTAGCAGAGCAGATCGTCAATGATCTGGAAGGCCACGCCGAGATGATAACCGAAAAGTCCAAGGTGATCTATGTCCGCGTCTGAGCCACCGCCGAGGATGGCCCCAATTTCGCAGACTGAGCGGCAAAATGCGGCGGTCTTCGCGCCAATGATGTCGAAGTATGCTTCCTCCGTTGTATCGAGATTGCCTGTCGAGGCTGATTCCAGCGTCTGGCCGCGGCACATAGCGATGCACGTCAGGCTGAGCGAGCGGATGGCGGCCAGGGTGCGCTCGGCGCTGACGCCGCGGTCGTGGCACTCGATGTGTCCGAGATAGGCGAGAAAGATGAGCGCGTCGCCGGCCAGCACCGCTGTATCCAGGCCATATTTGACGTAGGCTGCGTCCTGCCCGCGACGCGAGGTGTCGCCATCCATGATATCGTCGTGAATCAGGCTGGCCATGTGACCGTACTCCGCGCCGAGCGCGGCCGGCAAGACGCCGTCGGGGTCACCGCCAACCGCGCGGCAGGAATCCAGCATGAGCAACGAGCGCACGTACTTGCCAGGCGACGCGAGCGCATGTTGAATCGCCGCCGCAAGCTGGTTGTCCTGGTCGCCGATGGTCTCGCGGCAGTGCTGCTTGAGGAGGCTTGCGAGTCGGGTTCGCTCGTCGGCAAGAGGCGAGAA
>JAICVT010000123.1 GCA_025935235.1 Ktedonobacterales bacterium
TGCCCCTGCGGCTACCACGGCGACCCGACGCGGGCGTGTAGCTGCGCGCCCAGCGCCATCGCCCGCTACCAGAAGCGCATCAGCGGCCCGCTGCTCGACCGCATAGACATCCATGTCGAGGCGCCGCGCGTGGAGTATGAGAAGCTGACCGGCCAGACCCAGGCCGAGACCTCAGCGCAGGTGCGGCGGCGGGTGCTGGCGGCGCGCGAGCGACAGGCGCGGCGCTTCGCCGGAAACGAGCGCGTGCGGCTGAACGCTGAGATGGGGCCTGCCGAGGTGCGCAAGTACTGCGAGGTGGACCCCGCCGCCCAGCCGCTGCTGCGGGCCGCCGCCCAGCGGCTCCAGCTCTCGGCGCGCGCCTTCCACCGCGTGCTGAAGCTGGCGCGCACGATCGCCGACCTGGCCGAAGCCGAGATCATTGCCGCGCCGCATCTCGCCGAGGCGCTGCAATATCGCCCGCGGGTGGACGTGGGGTGAAGACCAGCGCAACTGCGCTCAGGCAGGCTGGGCGCATGGCGCAGGACGTGGCGTGACGCCGACTGTCTCTGGCAAATAGCGTATCATGTGAGGTAGCTCTCACCCATTGTGCGCACCGATACCCTCTGTACGCCGTTATCCTCAGCAGAAGGCGAAAGCGATTCGCAGCGACCAGCGCGTGGGAGCGGCCACGCGGGGAGACCACCATGGCGCAGCTACCCACCGGCACCGTCACCTTCCTGTTCACTGACATCGAGGGCAGCACGCAGCTGCTGCAACGCCTGGGCGACAACTACGCCCGCGCGCTGGGCGAGCATCAGGCGCTGCTGCGCGCCGCCTTTGCCGCCCACGCGGGGGCTGAGGTGGACACGCAAGGGGACGCCTTCTTCGTCGCCTTCCCCACTGCCTCTGGCGCGGTCGCCGCTGCCATCGCCGCCACCCGCGCGCTCGCCGACCACGCCTGGCCCGAGGGCGTGACGCTGCGGGTGCGCATGGGACTGCACAGCGGGGCGCGCCGCAGCTGGTGGGCGAGCACTACGTCGGACTGGATGTGCATCGCGCCGCGCGCATCGCCGCCGCTGGCCATGGCGGGCAGATTCTCCTCTCGCAGACGACCCGCGATCTAATTGTGCATGCGCTGCCCGCAGGAGTGACGGTGCGTGGCCTGGGCGCGCATCGGCTCAAGGACCTGCAGGAGCCGGAGCCGCTGTTTCAGTTGGTCCTGGAGGGCCTGCCCGCCGACTTTCCGCCGCTCAAGACGCTCGACACCCACCAGCACAACCTGCCGCTGCAGCCCACCCCGCTGCTGGGCCGTGAGCAACAACTGACCACCCTCATCGCCCTCTTGCGCCGCGCAGATGTGCGGCTGGTGACGCTGACCGGGCCAGGGGGCATCGGCAAGACCCGGCTCTCGGTCCAGGTGGCCGCCGAACTGCTCGAGGACTTTCCTGATGGCGTCTGGTTCGTACGGCTCTCGCGGCTCGTGGACCCGGCGCTGGTCATCCCGACCATCGCCCAGACGCTCGGCCTCAAGGAGCAAGGCAGCCAGCCAATCGCCGACACGCTGCGCACACACCTCGCCGAGCAGCGGCTGCTGCTCGTGCTGGACAACTTCGAGCAAGTGATCGGCGCGGCGAATGAGATCGCGGGGCTGCTGGCGGCGTGCCCAGGGGGGAAGGCGCTGGTCACCAGCCGCATCTCGCTGCGCCTGCGTGGCGAGCGCGAATATGCGCTCTCGCCGCTGCCGCTGCCCGAGCGCGGGACCGGGGGGGCGCTCGTCTCCGAGCGCCTGGCCCAGGAGCTCTCACAATATGCGGCGGTGGCGCTCTTCGTCGAACGGGCGCAGGCGGCGCGGGTGGACTTCACCGTCACCACCGCCAACGTCCCGGCCATCGCCGAGATCTGCGCCCAGTTGGATGGCTTGCCGCTGGCGATCGAGCTGGCGGCCGCGCGGGTCAAGTTGCTGCCGCCCGAGGCGCTGCTCGCCCGCCTCTCCCACAGCCTCAAGCTGCTGACGGGAGGGGCACGCGACCTGGAGGAGCGGCAACAGACGATGCGGGCGGCCATCGCCTGGAGCGAGGACTTGCTCACCCCGTCCGAGCGCGCGCTCTTCCGCCGCCTGGCGGTGTTCGCGGGGGGCGCGACGCTGGAGGCGGTCGAGGCGGTCTGCGCCGCGCCCGAGGGCGCGAACCCACTGGATCTCGAGGTATTCGAAGGGCTCGCGGCGTTGGTGGATCAGAGCTTGATACAACAGCGTGAGGAGGGCGATGGCGGTGAGCCGCGCTTTGGCATGCTGCAGGTGATCCACGAGTACGCGCTGGAACAACTGGGCGTCCAGGGCGCTGAAGCCGAGGCTGGGGCCGAGGCGCTGCGCCGTGCACATGCCGCTTACTACCTGGCGCTGGCCGAGCGGGCGGAGCCAGAGCTCATCGGGCCGGAGCAGGGGGCGTGGCTGGACCGGCTGGAGCGCGAGCACGACAACCTGCGCGCCGCGCTCGCCTGGGCGCTTGGCCGGCCGCTCGCCAGCGCGCCGGGGAGTGCGCGGGGACACCTGACCGAGACGCCAGCGGGCGCAGCGGGCGGCGCAGCGGGCGGCGCAGCGGGAGGCGGCGCAGCGGGCGGCGCAGCGGGAGGCGGCGGCGTCCCCGACCTGGAGACCGGGCTGCGGCTGGTGGCTGCCTCCCGCCGGTTCTGGATGGTGCGCGGCCATCTGCGTGAGGGGCGCGCATGGGTGGAGGCGCTGCTGGCGCTGGAGCCTGCACCTGGATCGAGTGGATCGAGTCCGACGAGTGGATCGAGTCCGACGAGTGGATCGAGTCCGACGAGCGTAGCGGGAGGCGCAGGAGCGTTGGGAGGGGCGTTGGGAGGCGTGCCGGAAGAGCTGTGGGCGCGCGCGCTGCTGACGGGCGGAACCCTGGCGCTGTGGCAGGGGGATCAGGCGGTGGCCGAGTCCTGGCTGGCGGCGGCGGTCACGCGCGCGCGTATGGCGGGCGACCAGCGGACCGCTGCGCGCGCCCTAGACAGCCTGGGTACCCTCGCCTCACAGCAGGAGGACTACGCGCGGGCGGTGGCGCGCCAAGAAGAAAGCCTCGCGCTCTGCCGCGAGCTGGGCGATCAGGCGGGCGTCGCTTTGGCGCTGAACAACCTCGGGCACACCGCCGTGTTCCAGGGCGACCTGGCGCGGGCGGCGGACTTGTTCGCCGAGGCGCTGGCGCTCTCCCGCCAGGTGGGGCATCACAACACTACCGCCGTCGTCCTGGTCAACCTGGGATGGGTCGCGCGTAAACGGGGCGCGCTGACCGAGGCGGCGGCGCGGCAGCGCGAGGCGCTGCTGACGGCGCGCGAGCTGGGCCACGTGCGTGTGTGTGTCGAGGCGCTGGAGCAGCGGGCGGCGACCGCTGGGGTGGCGGGGCAAGGGGAGCGGGCGGCGCGGTTGCTGGGGGCGGCGGCGGCCGCGCGCGAGAGGCTGGGCGCCCTCCAGCCTGCGGATGAACGGGCAGACATGGAGGAGGCGGTGGCGCCGGCGCGCGCGGCGCTGGGCGAGACGGCGTGGGGGGCAGCCTACGCGGCGGGGCAGGCGCTGACGTGGGAGCAAGCCCTCGCCGAGGCGCTGGGCGACGACGGTGAGCGCGCCGCGACTGGCTGACCAATCTGCCCTCATCGCGCACTGCACCTGGCTCTCCGCTCTCTGTGCGCTGGGCGTCCATGCGCGTGGGTTTTCTGCAGCACAGGCGCCCGCGCATACCTCCAAGTATGACTCGCACGGGCGCCCCTGCGGGTACCACGGGCGACCCGACGCGGGCGTGTAGCTGCGCGCCCAGCGCCATCGCCCGCTACCAGAAGCGCATCAGCGAGCCTGCCGCCCAGCGCTTGCAGCTCTCGGCGCGCGCCTTCCATCGCGTGCTGAAGCTGGCGCGCACGATCGCCGACCTGGCCGAGGCCGAGACCATTGCCGCGCCGCATCTCGCCGAGACGCTGCACTACCGGCCACAGGTGGATGTTGGGTGAGCGGGAGATAGAGCGTGCTATGATGTGGGCAGGATGTCTCAGTCCAATTGCGCGATCCCACTGGAGGAGGCGCCCACCATGGCGACCGATGCGGTTCAGATTTCGATTACCTTTGATGCGCTGATTGAGGCCGTTGGCAAGCTCACTCTGGCGGATAAACAGCGCCTCCTCGGCATCCTCGATCAGCAGGTCGCTGAGGCGGAAGAGGCTGCCTGGGAGCAGGACCCCGCTGTACGCGCGGAGATGCAGGCGTCGCGCGACGAGCTAGCGGCAGGCGACTACATCACGCTGGATGACTACCTGGATGAGCAGCGGCGGAATGATGCAGACTCGGCCTCATGAAGTACCATGTGGTCATCTCGCGCACAGCGCGCAAGCATCTCGGTGGCTTGCCGGAGCGCGTGCGAACGCGCGTGCTGTCTGAGATGGACGCCTTGCAAGATGACCCACGCCCGCACGGTTGCGTGAAGCTGACGGGCTTCACGGATGAGTACAGAATCCGTATTGGCGACTACCGTGTCCGGTATCGCATTGATGATGTGGCAACACAGGTTGCCGTGATTGATGTGCGCCACCGCAAAGACATCTATCGCGATTGAATACGTGAATCCGATGTCTGCACGATCGCCGACCTGGCCGAGGCGGAGACCATCGCCGCGCCGCACATCGCCGAGGCGCTGCAATATCGCCCACGGGTGGATATGGGATGGGCAAGCGCAGACGCCGAACGACCCGCTGAGCTACCAGCGCATCATGCGGGGAACCGTAGCAGCACACACGGCGCGTCCGCGTCCGCCGTGCCCAATTTGCGACAGTTTACCCCTCGATTGTGACCCCTGTGTGTGTCGAGGCTGCCACCCTTACGGATAGCGCGAAGCGGCGCCGCGCCAGCCGCACTGTGGCGTCAGGAAGGCATCGCGATTTCGCGCTCACTGTTCGCGGGAACTATGCAGGGAACAATCAAGGAGGTCCCAGATGTTCAAGCGCCTTGGCGTTCTCGGTAAGGTTGTTGTTGGAGGAGCGGCGCTCCTGTTGGCGCTTGTTGGTATGGCCCCGACGAGCTTCGCCGCGCCGTTGGCGCCTTCACAGGCGAGCGCTCCCCCCACTGTTCACCTCGCGCATAAAGTGACGCTGGGCGAGACCAGCATTGATGGGCCAGCCTTGTCCAGCGTGCAGGATAACTTCGAGGGCATTCACTTTCTGACGGCGATTGCCTGGACGGGAACCGATGCGCTGCATCACCTCAATCTGCTCCAGAGCATGGACGACCCGGCTAACGGCGTCACCCACTTCAAGAACAAGCGGACGCTGGGTGAGACCTCATTCGTGCGGCCAGCGGTCGCGCAGTTTGGCGGTGGTCTGGGCAATACAGCCTTGGCCTGGGTCGGGACGGACAAAGCGCACACGCTGAACTTCGTGTGGGACGCCTATGGGCCGACTATCGGGAAGAGCAAGATCACCCTGTGGGGTGAGACGAGCATTGGCGCGCCTGCGCTCGTCCAGTTTGAGAACAACCTGATCCTCGCCTGGGCCGGAACCGACGCTAACCACTCGCTCAACGTCCTTCCCTTCAACATATCGACGCAGAAGTTCGGAGCGAAGACCGTGCTTCGCGCATTCGGCAGTTCAGCGGGACCCAATCTGTCAGTATTCAAACTGACGTCTGGACCGGAGCTTGTGCTCAGCTGGACGACCAGCGCACAGGCGCTGGACTACGCCACCTCAACCGATGGCGTCCACTTCACGCCTGCGCTTGCACTTGGTCCGGCGCCTGAGTTCAGCGCCAACGCCTCGAGCGTCTTCTATCACCAGTCCGACGTTGGGCAGCGAGCGTTCAGGGCGTGGACAGGGATTGATCCTGTCCATCACGTCAATATCCAGTGGACGACGAGCTTCCCCGACTGGCCCACTCCCGTGACGAGCAAATACGTCCTTGCTGAGACCGCGCTGGGCGGTCCGCAGCTCGCCTTCAACGATGGCTATCTGATCGCCTGGACGGGGACCAACCCCGCCCACAGCCTGAACGTGGCGGCGTGGGACCTGTATTGAGAGCTGTCTGCGCATGCGAGAGTGGCGAGTGTAAGCGCCAGGGCGCGGCGAGAGAGCGGCTCCAGCTCTCTCGCCGCGCCTTCCATCACCTGCCCAAGCTGGCGCGCACGATCGCCGACCTGGCCGAGGCCGAGACCATTGCTGCTCGGCGCCTCCCCGAGGCGCTGGGTGAGAGGCGCCGAGCGGCGACTGAGGACCACGCCCGGCGCGTTCAGCGGTTCGTTTGTATGGCGCGCCATCGGACGCTAACAGGCGTAATCCTGGTCGAGCGAGCCGGAGTACTGGATCAGGTAGGTTGGGCCGCCAGTGAACTGGTGACCCTTGCAGTAGGCGGCGGCTTTGCTGGCGCTGCGCACGGTGGTCGCGCCCCAGTTCGGCCAGGTGTTCAGCCAGGTCCCGGTAATGGTATCCCACTGGTAGGTCGTGCTGTAGACCCCGATGGTCGTCACACCGCCAGCGACCAGGGCATCGTATTCGCCTTGCAGGCTATTGCGGTTCTGGGTCGTGTCGGCGTTCCAGGTGTTGCCCGTCTCGACATCCAGCCACCACACACCCCTATGGATGTTCAGGCTGTTCGCATAGTTGAGCGCATACAACCCGCCGTTGTAGCCGTAGTTGTAGGCGAGGCAGTTCTCATCTCCGACGGCGCAGACCCGTGGGCTGTTGGGATTGATATTCGGCGACTGGTCATACCATCCCGTGTTGACATAGAGGCTGAGGTTGTTGGGGAACCAGGTGGCCTGCTTCGCCAGACAGGGGTTCTGGCTGTAGCCCGTTCCGCCAGTCACGCCAACGATGCCGAATGCCGGGCGCGCAGGCGCCGAGGCCGCGCAATTCGGCCAGGAGACGTCATATCCGGTTGATCCGCTGGGATAGGTGGACGCTGCTGTCGCATTCGCTGGCCCCGCCGCCGCTTCCGCTGGACGCGCCACCACGATGAGCGCCACAACCACCGCCGCCACGATAACCGCTAGCCGACGGAGAATCCTGAACGTCTGTTTCACGCCGTGCATCGGCTGCCCTCCCTTGCGCCTTCCCTGTCACACGCGCCCCGAGCCTTCCGGCGTTGGCGGAGGCGCCTGCTGTGTGTTCCGCCGCCGTGCGAGGCCATTAGCTATAGTAACGAATGAAGGAGGCGTTTGGGACTGCGTCTTCGCTCACACTTTGCTTACGGGGCCGAATCGCCAGAATCCACCAGAATCCAGAGGAGCGCCAGATGAAGCGACGTGACCAGATTCGCATGACCGAGCGGGAGGTGGCCGACTATCTGCGCGCGGGGCGCACGCTGGCCATCGCCACTATCAGCCCGGATGGCGCGCCGCATGTGGTGGCGATGTGGTATGCCCTGACCGACGCCGGCCAGATCGCCCTGTGGATGTACACCAAGTCGCAGAAGGCGCTCAATCTGCGCCGCGATCCCCGCCTGACCTGCATGCTGGAATCCGGCGCAACCTACGGCGAGCTGCGCGGCGTGCAGATTCGCGGGCGGGCGCGGCTGGTGGAGGACGCTGACGCTGTGTGCGCGATTGGCGAGGCGATCTACCGGCGCAACGATAGCGCGAATGGCGCGCTGACACCAGAGCAGCTCGCCATCATCGCCGCGCAGGCTCCCAAGCGTATCGGCGTGATCGTCGAGCCGACCGCCATCGCCTCGTGGGACCACCGCAAGCTCGGCGGCGCATACTGAGGGCCGCCGCCCCATCGCGTCTGGCAACGTCCGGCAGCCCTCCGGTAACATGGTCATTTGAGGGAACCGTTGGCGCATCGGGAACATGTTCGGTGAGGGAACGTGCGCGCTTGACATGACGGCCTGCCGCGGGCTACCATTCCGCTTATCTCTGGAACGTCGTTCTCTCTAGCGGAACAGTCGCGCTCTGCGCCAGCAGGCGTCGGGAAAGCAGGCCTGAGTCCATATGTCAGCGATCACGGCCGCGCGCCAGACGCACGGTTTCGCAGGCTCCCAGCCACAGTTTCGCGCCGAGACGCTCGCCACGCATGGCATGGTGGCCGCGCCGCATGCGCTCGCCGCTCAGGCGGGCCTCGATCTGCTCAAGGCCGGCGGCAACGCGGTAGACGCCGCCATCGCCGCCAACGCTACCCTGCAGGTGGTCTATCCCTTCGTCTGCGGGCTGGGCGGCGACCTCTTCGCGCTGGTCTGGGATGCGCCCTCGCGAACCCTGATCGGGCTGAATGCTAGCGGCCGCGCGCCGCGCGCCGCATCCATCGAACGCTACCAGGCTCTCGGCTACTCGGCGATGCCACAGCATGGCATCCATTCGATCACTGTGCCGGGCTGCGCCAGCGGCTGGGGCATGCTCGCCGAGCGCTTTGGCAGGCTGGGGCTGGCGCGCGCCTTGCAGCCCGCCATCGGCTACGCCCGCGATGGCTTCCCCGTTGGGCCGGGGCTGAGCCATGCCCTGGCTCGCATGGATCAGCTCCCGTTCACCCACCGCTCGTTCCGCGAACACTATCTCCCAGAAGGGCGCATCCCCGCCGTGGGGTCGCGCGCCACAGCGCCCGCGCTGGCGGACTCGCTCGGCATCCTGGCGGCCGAGGGGGCTGCCGCATTCTATCGCGGGCCGCTGGCGCGGCGCATCGCCGCCTTCTTCGCGCGCGAGGGCGGGCTAATCACCGAGGACGATCTCGCCACGCATCAGGCGGAATGGGTGACGCCGCTCTCCGTGCCGTTTGCTGGCCTGGAGATTTGCGAGCTGCCGCCCAACACCCAGGGCGTGACTGCACTCCAGATGCTCGGCATGATGGATGGTCTGGCGCTCGGCGATGACCCGCTCAGCGCGCTGACCGTCCATCTGGAGGTCGAGGCGAAAAAGTTGGCCTTCGCCGACCGGAAGGCGCATGTCACCGACATCGAGTGGATGCGCCTGCGACCAGAGGAGTTGATCGCCCCGGCGTATCTCGCCAGCCGCCGCGCGCTGATCTCCGCCGAGCGCGCTAGCCCGGCCACGGTCGCCGCGGGCCATCAGGGCGACACGATCTATCTATGCGCCGCGGATGGCGACGGCTCGGCGATCTCGTTGATCCAGAGCAACTATTCGGGCTTCGGCAGCGGCCTCGTGGTGGATGGCGCGGGGATCTCGCTGCAAAATCGCGGCGCCTACTTCTCGCTCGATTCCGCCGCCGCCAATGCGCTGGAGCCGGGCAAGCGCACGCTGCACACGCTGATCCCCTCGATGGCCCTGCGCGATGGGCGGCCCGTCGTGGTCTTTGGCGCGATGGGCGGCGACGGCCAGCCACAAACCCACCTGCAAGTCTACACGAGTCTGCTGCGCTATGGCCTGAACATCCAGGCGGCAATCGAGGCGCCGCGCTGGGTCTACGGCGCGGACGACCCAGGGCAAACGGAAACGCTGCGCCTGGAGCGTCGCTTTCCTGACGCCACCGTGGAGGCGTTGCGCGCGCTGGGCCACGAGGTCGCGCTGACCGCGCCGCTCGATTCGGCGATGGGGCACGCCAACGGCATCGTGATTGATGCGGAGGCAGGCGTGTTGCATGGCGGCTCCGATCCGCGCGCCGAGGGCGCCGCCGTCGGCTGGTAGCTGGCGCCCGGTAGCCAACGTGAGTCGAGTCCCATCAAAGCCGCCTTGACGGCAGCGCGATGGAATAGGTATGATTGCTTGCATATTCACCGAAATGGAACAGCGTTCCATTTCATTGTGAGATGACGTACCCCTGGTAGCGTATTGCTAGGAGAGAACCAGGAGAGAGGCGCCCAGCATGCCGCAGACGCGATCAGCCATTGATCGGCCACAGCGAGACGCGACCGATGCGACCGATGCGACCGACGCCATCCAGGGCGAGCGCGATGGCGAATCCCTGCGCGGGGTGGATCGCACGCTCGGTGTGCTGCTCGCCTTCTCGCGTGAGACACCCACGCTCGGTGTCACCGATCTCAGCGAGCGGCTGGGGCTGACCAAAAGCACGATTCATCGCATCTTGCGCTCACTGGTCGCGCATGGCATGGCAACCCAGGATCGTGAAACGCGCGCCTATTCGCTAGGCTTCCGGGTGCTGGCGCTGGCGGCGGGTGTCCCGGGCGAAGCCAGCCTGCGCCAGATTTGTCGGCCGCACATGCAGTGGTTGCGCGCCGCGACTGACGAAACGATCGGACTGTATGTCATCGCGGGCGATGTCCGCATGTGCCTGGAGGAGCTGGAAAGCCCGCAGCCCTTGCGCATGGCGGCAGGCGTTGGCCGCTGTTTCCCGCTGGATGCGGGCGCATCGAGCAAGGCGCTGCTCGTTGAGGGCGAGGCCAACCCGGAGCTGTGGCGGCGCGCGGCCGGGCGGGCCAGCGCCGAGCAACGCGCGCGGCTCGAAGCCGACCTCGAGCGTCTGCGCGCGACTGGCTGCACCGTCACGCGCGGCGAAACCGTCGCTGGCTCAGCCTCTATGGCGGCGCCCATCCAGGTTGGCGCGCGCAATGAGGTGATCGCCGCGCTCAGTGTCGCCGGCCCGGCGTCTCGCTTTGGCGAGGAGCAGGTCGCGCGCTATGCCCCGCTGCTGCTGGAGGCCGTGGGGCGCATCGCGCGCGATCTCAGCGCGCTCTATGGCGACGCCGACAGCGCTGGCGTCGGGCCACGTGCGGGCGCGCCACGCCGCAAATAGACACTCAGGCGTTCGTCAGTTCGCGGAAGCGAGCGTCGTGTAAGGAGCGTTCGGGAGCGGAGGCGCGCTGGATCGTGGCGCTTCCCCTTCTGACCCA
>JAICVT010000556.1 GCA_025935235.1 Ktedonobacterales bacterium
CAGCGGGCGCATGCGAACGACGATCGGCATAGGATGGAGGCTCGACGCGCTCGAGACGCGCGGTCATACGCTTGGTCCTTCCCTGGATGACATGTGGATGATGTCGCGGGCGCTGTGGCGCTGCATGCTCACCGCTCAGGCGGAGTGTCGTGGTGAAAGCTCGTAGGTTCGGCGTCGCAGATGCGGCGCCAGAGCGAGTAGTGATGAGTCAGCGCGGTGTGGTATAGCGTGTAGTGCGCCGCACTGGTCGCACTCAACCAAACGGGAGGGGTGGCATGGCCCGCAGACTGACATTGGACGACATCTTTGCCATCGAGCGCGTCACTGACGCGCGGATCAGCCCTGACGGCTCGCGCGTCGCGTTCGTCGTGACCCGCGAGTACACCGAGGGCGAGCGCGCAGTTCCCGCATCGAGCGTCTGGATGGTTCCCTTCGACGGGAGCGCGCCTGCGCGCCAGTTCACCGCCGGCCTGCACGCCGATGGCAGCCCGCGCTGGAGTCCTGATGGCGCGTCGCTCGCCTTCCTCTCCGATCGCGAGAAGGCTGACACGCTCCAGGTCTATGTGATGCCCGCCGATGGCGGCGAGGCGCGCAAGCTGACCGAGAACAAGGCCGGGGTGAGCGAGTTCGCCTGGAGTCCGGACGGCAAGCGCATCGCCTATCTCTCCGCCGACGCCAAGACCGAGGACGAGGAGAAGCGCGAGAAGGAGCGCGACGACGCCATCCACGTTGACCATGACTACAAGTTCACGCGCCTGTGGGTGGTGGACGCAGCGGGCGGCGAGGCGCGGGCCCTCACCCCGCCGGAATATCAGGTGCGCGCCTTCGCCTGGCGGCAGGATGGCTGGGCTATCTCGACCAGCCCCACCCCTAAAGAGGATGACTTCGTGCTGCCGTGGCCTGTGCGGCTGGTCTCAGAGGAAGGCGAGGTGAAGACGCTCTGGGAGGGCAAGTTCACCGCCGCGCCAATCGCCAGCTCGCGCGATGGCCGGTCGCTGGCCTGGGTGCATGGCGGCGCGACGGGCGAGCATTCAGTGGATGAGATCTGGGTGGCGCTGGAGGGCGCGGAGCCGCGTCTGGCCATCAGCGACTACGCGGGCGGCATCGCCTGGGCCGACTTCATGCCGGACGGGCAAAGCCTGCTGCTGGTCGGCATCGAGGGAACGCGCACCGTTGTCGGGCGTCTCGATCTCGGCTCAGGCGCGGTCGAGACGCTGCTGGCTGGCCGCACGCTTGAATCGAGCTTCGCTAGCTTCTATCAGGCCACTGTGAGCGCGAATGGCGCGCGCATGGCCTGCGTGCTGGAGGATGTGGACCAGCCGGGCGAGGTCTTCGTGATGGAGGTGGGCGGCGAGCCACGCCAGGTTAGCCACTTCAACGCGCATCTGGCCGATGTGGAGCTGGGTCGCGGCGAGACGGTCGAGTGGACAGCGCCGGACGGCACGCGCATCGAGGGCGTGCTGGTCTATCCCGCCGGATATGAGGGCGGCAAGCGCTATCCGCTGATCGCGCACATCCACGGAGGGCCGACCTGGCAATGGCTCATGCGCTGGGTGGGCGGCTGGCACGACTGGGGCCAGTGGCTGGCGGCGCAGGGCTACGCCGTGCTGCTGCCCAACCCACGCGGCAGCGCTGGGCGCGGACGCGAGTACGCCTGGGGCAACCAGCGCAACTGGGGACACGGCGACTTCGACGACGTGCTGAGCGGCGTGGATGCCATAATCGCACGCGGCCTCGCCGATCCTGATCGGCTGGGCATCGGCGGCTGGAGCTACGGCGGCTACATGACGGCCTGGGCCATCGGCCACACCGATCGCTTCAAGGCGGCCATCGTCGGGGCAGGTGTCACCAACCTGCTCAGCTTCCAGGCGGCGGACATCCCCACCTGGCTGCCCACCCAGATGATGCTGGCGCCCTCCTACCACGACCCGGAGGTCTACCTGCGCTCCTCGCCGATCACCTATGTGGCGAACGCGAAGACGCCGACGCTGATCCTGCATGGCGCAAGCGATGAGCGTGTGCGGTTGGGCCAGGGCAAGGAGCTGTATCATGCGCTCCAGGCGCTGGGCGTGCCGACGGAGATG
>JAICVT010000346.1 GCA_025935235.1 Ktedonobacterales bacterium
CCTGGCGATTGATCTGGCGCGCGCGGGCGGCGTCACGCTGGTCGGCTTCCTGCGCGGCGAGGGCTGCAACGTCTACACCTGGCCTGAGCGCGTCCGAAGTCAGTGAGGAGGCTAGGGCGCTGGCGACTGAAGTCGCGCCTGGAAGGCGGCCTGCGCGGACTTTGCGGCCCGCAGGCCTCTCAGGCGCGGTTTTAACCGCCGGCCAGTCGTCGCTCGCGAGGAGGCTGCGCTATGTCACGTCATCTGGTCTGCCTGACATTCGACTTTGACGCGCTCTCGCTCTGGATCGCGCGTGGGATGACCTCGCCGACGCCGATCTCGCAGGGCGAGTTTGGCGTGGTCGGCGCCGAGCGCATCCTGAAGCTACTCGCGGCGCACAGCATCACCGCGACATGGTTCATCCCCGGCCACACGATCGAGACGTATCCCGCCGTCTGCGAGCGCATTCACGCGGCGGGGCATGAGATCGGCCACCACGGCTACGCGCACGAGGCGCCGGTGGGGCTGGCGCGCGAGGCGGAAGAGGCGATTTTGGCGCGCGGCAATGAGGTGATCCGCCGCCTGACGGGCGCCACGGCGGCGGGCTATCGCTCGCCCGCCTGGGACCTCAGCCCGCACTCAGTTGATCTGCTGCTGGCGCACGGTTTCACCTATGACAGCAGCATGATGGCCAGCGATTACACGCCCTATCGCGCGCGGCGCGGCGATGCGATCGCGCCCGACCAGCCCGCGCGTTTCGGCGAGCCGACCAGCCTGATCGAGATTCCCGTTAGCTGGACGCTGGACGACTTCCCGCACTTCGAGTATCTGTGGACAGCGACCCACCTGCAGCAGGGCCTCAGCCGCGCCGATGATGTGCTGGCTAACTGGCTCGACGACTACCGCTACATGGCGCGCGAGCAGGAGTGGGGCGTCATCACCTACACCTTCCATCCGCAGGTCATCGGGCGGGGCCATCGCATGCTGGCGCTGGAGCGGCTGATCGAGGAGCTGGAGCGGCTGGGCGCGACCTTCGCCCGCATGGACGCCGTGGCGCGCGAGTTCGCCGACCTCACGCCTGCTCACTGACGACTGTGGCCTGGTCTATGGCGGCGCGCATGAAGTCGAGCGAGCGGCCCAGCGCGCGCTCGGCGTTGGCGCGACCCGGCAGCCCCAGCTCGCGCGGATGCAACTCCAGCGTCACCAGGCCATCGTAGCCGTCCCGCGCCAGCAGCTCCACCAGGGCGCGCAGCGGCAGCTCGCCATCGCCGGGGATGACATGCGTGCGCGGCTTGCCCTTGCGCCAGACCACGTCGCTCAGGTGGACGTTGCGCAGGAGTGGGCGCACAAGGTCGTAATCCAGCAGGATGTCCTCGCGGTTGGCGCCCGCGTGGCAGGTGTCGAACGTGACGCCGCAGTCGCGCGTGCGCGCGTAGTTGACCATCCGGTCGAGGTGATCGAGATAGGTTGGGCGCTTGCGGCGGTTGCGCTGGTTATTCTCGATCGTCAGCGCCACCTGCCCGCCGCCCGCCTGCCTCCCCAGCCGGATAGCCTGGCTGAAGTGGGCGCTACGCGGTGAATCGGGATCGCGGAACAGCATCGTGTGTGTCACGCCCAGCTCGGCGCCCAGCTCGCGCGCCAGCCGCATGACGCGCGGCAGGCGATGGGTGGACCAGCGCGGCCAGCCGGGCATCCGCAAGAATGGCGGATGGACGCTCAGCACGGGTAGGCCGGCACTGTCAATGGCGCGCAGCAGCGGCGCCGCGCCCAGATAGAGCGCCTCTGGCCCGATCGCCAGCTCGACGCCATCAAAACCGAGGTCGCGCGCCAGCCGCAGACTATAATCCAGGGAGCGCAGGTAAAACGTTCCCGTCGAGAAGCTCAATCGCATATCCTGAGCCTACGTCTGGCGCTGGCGCTACGTCAAGCGCGCTGCCAGCAGTCTATCTGGGCGATCGCAGTACCTGCTGGATGTATGGGTAATACTGCTGGTAGAAGAGGTAGGCGGAGGCGGCCACGCCCACGGCAATCGCGAACCAGCGCACATAGCGGGCTGGCACGCGATGCGCCAGCGCCGCGCCGCCGTAGCCGCCGATGACGGCGCCCACTACCATCACCAGCGCCTGCGGCCAGAAGATCTTGCCCGCGACGGTGAACGCGATCACGGCGACGCCGTTGATGATGCTGGCCAGCACCACTTTCAGCGCGTTCATGGCGTGGATGTGGCGCATGCCCAGCAGCGCGAAGCCCGCCAACATCATAATGCCCATGCCGCCGCCAAAGAAGCCACCATAGAACGCGATGGCGAGCTGGATGACGCCCACCCCCACCAGCGCCCGCGATGGAGCGCGCGGCTCGCCCGCGTCGTCGGTCTGCTGCGCTGCCGTCTCATCGGCAGGCGCCTCAGTCGGAGCGCGAGCCGCTCGCCGAGCGCGCAGCCGCTGCGTCACCTGGCCGCCAAAGGCGAAGATCAGGGTGGCGAGCAGCAGCAGCCAGGGGATCAGCAGCTCGAACACTTTGGGCGGTGTACGCAGCAGCACGATGGCGCCCAGCACGCCGCCCACCACGCTGATGATGGAGAAGAAGATCAGTTCGCGCCGCTCATGCGCCAGGTCTTTGCGATAGGGCGGGATGCTGGCGATGGAGCCGGGCCAGACCGCCATCGCGTTCGTCGCGTTGGCGTTGATCGCGGGGACGCCGACCAGCAGCAGCGTGGGGAAGGAGATGAGGCTGCCGCCGCCCGCAACTGAGTTGAGCGCGCCGGCGAGGATGGCCGCAAGAAACAGCGCGACCGCCTGGACGAGTGTCATCTTCGCATTGTCCTGCTCTGGCGCGGCGAGGCAAACAGCGCCCGCCGCATGCGCTCCCGGATGCTCCGCATGCGTTCCAGATCGTACCTGCGCGCGGCCCGCCCATGCAAGGCGTCAGCCGTGAGGAGCCCTCACCCCAGCCCTCTCCCTCTGGGAGAGGGAGCGGAGGGACGCCATTGGCGGCGCCGATCCGCCACGCACAATGCCCCGTAGCTCCCCTCTCCCGCGAAGCGGGGGAGGGGTTGGAGGTGGGGGCGCTCAGGACGGCTGCGGCAGCGCGCCGCTGGAGAACTGCGGAATCCAGCCCTCCACGCCATCCACATACCAGCGGTTCTGGATGCCGTACTGGTCCGTGTAGCCCGCGCCCTCGTTGTAGGCGCTCAGCGTCATGTCGAGCAGCGTGTTGTCGCCGGTCGTCGCGCTGTAGGGACAGCTCCAGACATCGCTGGTGGTCGAGGGCAACTCGGCATACTGCGGCAGGTTGGGATCATTGTAGACGGCGGCGCAAAAGCTGTTTGGGTTGGTCGCGCCATCGGCGCTCAGCGCATCGGGATATTGCAACCCCGCCTGCTGGTAATACCACGCCATCGTGTACTGGCCGGGGCTGGTCAGCGAAGCGCCGCCGTTATCGCCCCAATAGCTATAGAAGCAACTCAGCCACTTCAGATACTTCGCGCCGAGGTCTGCGTTGCCTTCCGCGGTATACGGATCGTCGTTCGTCACCGTCAGGCCGCACGATGGCTCCTCCACGCTGTTGAGCCAGGGATAGGTATAATATTGAATCTGCATCAGCCCGATGCCGCCATCGCACGAGAGCACATCGGCGTGCCAGCGGCTCTCTTGCCAGGCGACCGCCATCACCAGGTTGACCGGCAGCCCGTACTTGATCGCCGCGGCGGTCATGGTCTGCGCGAGGCTGGTCTGGTCGGGATTGTTGCCGAGATAGACCGGGCAGGCCTGGCAGGTGGCCGTTGGCTCGGGCTGGCCGACGCCGACCGTCTCGGTCGCGGCGGGCGTCGCCGTAGCGGTCGCGGTGGCCGTAGGCGTCGCTGTAGCGGTGGCGCTGGTGGTCGCGACGGGCGTGGTCGTCGGCGTGCCAAAGGCCTCAGCGGTCGCGGTGGCGGCGGGCGGCGTGGCCACCGTACACATATCCTGCATGCGCGCCCTGGCCAGCGTGGTGAAGACGACGGTATTGGGCAGGTCAGGGGTGCGCGGCAGCTTGATGGCGCTGGCAGGCGCGGTCGGCAGAATCAGCGTGTAGCTCTGGTCGCGTTGCGCGCCAGTGGCCGGTGTGGCAGTCGCCGGGGCCGCGCCTCCGGTGAGGGCGCCGCCCAGGTCGCCGAGACTGGGGGCCACCACCGCGACCACGCAGGCCGCCGTCACCGCGAAGAGCGCCACCGCGCAGCCCGCCGGGACCAGACGCGAGCGCGCATCATGAAACCATTGTCCAAACGTCCTGCGCTCACGCATGGGCGTTGCTCCTCCTCAGCCGGATGAGTGCGCGGCGCCCGAGACAGTAGAGGGAGGCAGAAGACGCCGCTCGTCTGACACTCACCATATCATACGGGCAGTGTCTATCAGCGGTTGGGGCGCCCAATCAGGCTGTGCGGCGGATAACCTTCGCGCGGAGAGCAGGCGTCAGGGCAGCGCGCCAGAGCTGAACTGCGGGATGTAGCCCTCGACGCCGTAGACATACCACCAGTTATTGATGCCCTGGTTGACGACGTTGTCTGCGCCCTCATTGTAGGAGCTGACGGTGATGTCGAGCAGCGTGGCGTCACCAGCCGTCGCGCTGAACGGGCAACTCCACGGCGCGCTGGTGGTCGAGGGCAGCGCCGGATAATAGGCGTTGGCGTTGAAGACGGTCGCGCAG
>JAICVT010000379.1 GCA_025935235.1 Ktedonobacterales bacterium
CGCCTCTCGCGCTCTCCGCTTCGATGCGCTCGGCCAGCGTGACATCCTTCTCGGTGACGCCGCCCTCGTCGTGGGTGGAGAGCGTCATGGTGACGCGGCTGTAGTTGATGGTGATGTCGGGGTGGTGGCCCAGCTCCTCGGCCACCAGCGCCACGCGATCCACGAAGCGGATGCCATCGGGAAACGTCTTGAAGCTGAAGGTTTTGGTCAGCGTATCGCCCGCGCGCGACCAGCCAGAGAGACGCCCCAGCGCCGCCGCCATTTGCTCATCCGAGAGCTTCGCCATAGGAACCTCACCCCCTAACCCCCTCTCCCATAGGGCGAGGGGGAACTGTAACGACCTCAGACCGGCGGATCCCAGCGCGATTGGCCGCGCTTGCGTGGGGCGCGGCGCGAGGCGCCCTTCTCGCGCCGTGCGCGCTCGCTCGCCGCATCATCCTCATCGTCCGCCAGGATGCGCCTGACCGCCTGCTGATGTGCAAAGCGCTTGCGCAGCAGTCGCGGCCCCTCTTCCAGGCGTCGGCGCAGGTCGTCCACGCGGGCAGGCGTCGCGCCGCGCTGGCTGGCCGCCTCGCGCACTTCGAGATCATCGCTGATGACCGTGACCTCGCAGCCTGCGGCCCGCGCGATGGCAGACATGCGCGCGATCACGCTATCCGCTGATTCGCCCGCGCGCGAGAAGACAACCGTGCCGCGCGTCAGACCGGGCCAGCGCTGCGCGCTCTCCGCCGCGCGGTCGCCATCGAAGATGACGACGACGCGCCAGGGCGTGTGGCGATAGCGCGGCGCCAGCCGCCCTAGCAGCGCATCGCGTCCGGCCGCCAGCCCGCCAGCGCGCTCGACCTGGGCCAGCGCAGGCGTGTTGCGGATGACGTTGTAGCCATCCACATAGATCGTGCGCTCAGCCGCCATATGCTCCGCCCGCTTTCATCTCCGCCGACGCCGCCAACCTCTCGCCCGCATGCCCGGCGCCAGCCCCCACCCCCAGCCCTTCCCCCGCTGTGCGGGAGAGGGGAGCTACGGGCTACTCCTCGGCGAGGTCGGCTGGGATGGCGGGCATGGGCCAGCCGCGCTGCCGCCAAATCTCGTAGAGCGCCACGCTGCCCGCGATGGCGGCGTTGAGCGAGCCGACGTGTCCGCGCATCGGCAGGCTGACCAGCAGGTCGCAGTGGTCTCGCACCAGCCGGCTGATGCCTTTGCCCTCGTTGCCCACCACCAGGGCGATTGGCCCCTTCAGGTTGGCCTGGTCGAAGCGCGTTTTGGCCGAGCCTTCCAGCCCGATACACCAGATGCCGCGCTTCTTCAGATCGTCCAGCGTGCGGGTGATGTTGGTGACCTGCGCCACCGGCAGGAACTCGACCGCGCCCGCCGAGGTCTTATCCACCACAGGCGTCAAGCCCGCCGCGCGATGCTCCGGGAGGATGACGCCGTGCGCGCCGACTACCTCGGCGGTGCGGATCAGCGAGCCAAGATTATGCACATCCTGGATCGCGTCCAGAATGATGAGTAGCGGATCCTCGCCCAGCTCCTTCGCCCGCGTCAGAATCTCCTCGACATCGGCGTAGGTGCGCGGGGCGACCATCGCCACCACTCCCTGATGGTTGGCGTTCTTCGACAGTTCATCCAGCCGACGCCTCGGCGTCGGCTCGACCGGCACGCCGACGCGCCGCGCCTGGTCGAGCAGTTGGCTCATCCCGGCGTCGCGCGGCCCCTGAGCGATCAGGATGCGATGCACGCGCCGCCGCGAGCGCAGCGCCTCCAGCACGGGGTAGCGCCCCCACACATAGTCTGCCATGTTACCCTGCCCTCACCCCTGCCCCTCTCCCCGAGGGAGAGGGGTGAGAGGAATTACTCTTTCACCGACCAGACGGCGCCTTGCGGCGTGTCTTTCACTGTCACATGGTAGCGCTCGTCCAGCTCCTTGCGGATGCGGTCGGACTCAGCCCAATGCTTCTCTTTGCGCGCTAGATCGCGCAGGCGCACCAGCTCCTCGATTGCGGCGCGCTCCCGCTCGCTCAGCGCGGAGCCTGGCTCCTCATCCTCCAGCGCGATGCCCAGCACGCCCGCCAGCTCGGTCAGCATGTCGAGCGAGGCGCGCAGGGTCGGCGCGGTCTCCGGAGTCAGCGTCTCGGCGCGCAGCCCGCTGGTCGCGTCGTTAATGCGATGCGCCAGTTCATCAATCACGCTAAGCGCGCGCGAGGTGTTCAGGTCGTCGTCCATCGCCGCGATGAACTCTGCCCGCGCCGCCTCCAGCCGCTTCAGCGTGTTGGGATCAGCCGCCGCCTCGTCGCCGGGGCGCTCAGCCGCCGCCCAGGCGCCTAGCCGCCGCAGGTTGGCCGCCGTCTCGGCCCAGCGCCGCCAGCGCACCACCGAGGCGCGCAACTGCTCCTCGGAATAGAGCAGATTGGCGCGGTATTGCTGGCCCAACAGGTAGGTGCGCAACGCCATCGGCGGGATGTCGCCCGCCGCCAGCACCGAGGCGATGGTGACAAACGACCCAGAGTGCGCCATCTTCTGCGTTGAGCGCTCCAGCCCGCCCGGCCCCTCGCCCTCCTCATTGGCTACCGTCTCGGCGACCGCCTCGGCGTCTAGCTCGGCCTGCGGAGCTGGCTCGTCGCCATCATCGGCGGGCAAGCTGAGCATGCCGGTATGCAGCCAGAAGCGCACGAAAGGGACTTTGCCGGTGAAGCTCTCGCTCTGCGCGATCTCGTTCTCGTGATGCGGGAAGATCAGGTCGGAGCCGCCGCCGTGGATGTCTATCTGCTCGCCCAGCGCGTGCATCGCCATCGTCGAGCACTCGATGTGCCAGCCGGGCCGCCCGTGGCCCCAGGGGCTTTCCCACCACGGCTCGTTAGGCTTGGCCGACTTCCAGAGCGCGAAGTCGCGCGGGTCGCGCTTGCGGGCATCTTCCTCAATGCGCGCGCCGACCCGCATGGCCTTCTCGTCGCGCCCGGAGAGGCGGCCATAGGCTGGAAAGCTGGGCACCGAGAAGAAGACATCGCCATCCACCGCGTAGGCGTGGCCCTTCGCGATCAACCCCTCCACCATCGCGATGATCTGCGGGATGTACTGCGTGACATAGGTGAACTCATCGGCGCGGCGGATGCCCAGCCGCCCCATCACCGCGAAGTAGGCTTCGGTGTAGCGCTTGGCCGCCTCGAAGGCCGGGATGCCATCGCGCAGCCCCGCCTCGATGATCTTGTCATCAATGTCGGTGAAGTTCTGGATGTAGCGCACCGTGTAGCCGCGATATTCCAGATAGCGGCGCACGGTGTCGTTGACGGCGAAGAGCCGCGCGTGGCCCAGGTGCGGATCATTCTTGGGCGTCAGGCCGCAGACGTACATCTTGACAACATCGCCTATCGGCTCGAACGTTTCTTTGCGACCGGCTTCGGTATTGAACAGCTGCATGCTGGTTGGCTCACTTTCTCACGCGCCGCCGAGCGCAGGCGCCTCTGATGGCGCGGAGCGGTCGGCGTCACGCTGGGGCTTCGCTCCACGATACCACAGCGGGAGCGAGCGGCTGGCGATTCCACACAGAACCACTCAGCGGTTGGGCGGGATGATCGGGTCGGGGGAAGCGTCCATCCGGCGGGTCAGGCGAGCGGCCACTGCTGGCGGCTGAGAACCGCTACCGATGGACGCGCATACACACGCAGGCGGAGCCACACAGCAGGCAATGGGCGCGCGCGGAGAGGGGCAGCGCGCCTCGGCGGGACGAGCGATCATCGCTCAGGGTCGTGTGCTGTGTCATGCGGTCGGTCACTCCGGATTCAGCGCCGCGCAGGCGCGGGCAGGGCGCGTCACAGGCGCCCTGTGCCTTCAGTATGCCGCTCGCGCGCCGCGCCTGTCAACTCGCGTCGGCGTCGCTGGTCTGTTGGCTGTAGCGCGCCGCGGCATCCCAGAAGAGCGTGATGCGCCCGATGGCGCTGGCATGTTCCGCCGCGTGCTGCAAGGTCTTCATCACCACCCAGCG
>JAICVT010000297.1 GCA_025935235.1 Ktedonobacterales bacterium
CGGGCCACGGCGTCAGGTAGTAGCCGGCCAGCGCGATGATGTAGCCGCCGGGCAGCAGCGCGCGCTCGTGTCGCCGCGCCCAGCCGGCCCAGCGACCCAGCGGGCCGCGCTTCGACGCCCGGTATGCCTCCATGCTCGCCGCCTCTCTCTGGCCGCCTGCGCCCCGATTTCCTTATCTGATTCCCCTCTCCTCGCGGGAGAGGGGGGTAGGGGGTGAGGTTCCTCAGTGGATGCCGCCGCGCAGGCCGAGGATCGCCACCACCAACTCGACCGCGATCAAGACGATCACCAATATCTCCAGCAGCGTCGAGCGCGCCACCTGCTCCTCGTCGTGTAGCAGCGCGGCCATCTGGCGTAGCACATCGAGCGTCTCTGCTATGCCTGTGCGCCACGTCTCCACGCGCAGCGCCGCCAGCGCTGCCGTATAGAGCCGGTTCCAGTAGACATCCTCGGTCACTTTGAGCGCGTTCTCCACGCGGCTGCTCTGCTCGGTGATGTCGGCGATCAGCGTGTGGACGTGCGAGAGCGAGTCGCGCGAGGAGCGCAGCAGTGGCCAGCGAGCGCGGCTCAGGCGACCCAGCCGCGGCGTGATGCGCGCCAGCTCGCGCTCGACAGCCGCGTCATAGGTGCGGAACGAGAGCAGTTGGGCGTTGGCGAACTCCAGCAGCAGCGTCGCGTCGTCGCGCGCGCCGGGATCGCTCTCGATCATCACGGCGGTCGCCCAGGTCAGCAGGATCAGATCATCCTCGTAGTAGCTGAGCGTGGTGGCCAGCGACCACATCGAGGGCGCCAGCGGCTTGCGCTCGCCCAGCGCCGCGCGCAGCAGCCACGGGTTGCGCGCCAGCGTAGCGGCCTGCGCGCCCTCGGCCATGCGCTCGACGATGAAGATGCTATAGTCCTCTGGGCGCACGACCTCATTCGGGCGGAGCATCGTCGGGGCCAGCGTCGCTCGCAGCAGCTCTAGCCCGCGCTCGAACGCCTCGATCACCACCAGCGGATAGGTCTGCGCCTCGGCGAGGATGGCGACAGCCTCCTGCCACGACATCTCCTCGCGGAAGAGCAGCACCAGGCGAAAGGCGATGATGCCCAGATCATAGATGCGCGCATAGAGAATGCCGTCACGCGCCGCGCCGCCCAGCGGAACCTCGACCGCGCCCATGCTGATCTCCAGCGGGAGCTGGGCGATATCTATGCTGGCGCCGCGCGTGACGACCGGGCGCACGCGGGCGCTGGGGGTGGCAAGGACACCGCGCGCCTTCTCCAGGTCAATGCTGTAGGCCACGTCGTAGAGTTGATAGAGGTGCAGCGCCGCCACCTGAATCGCGGGTGGCTCGTCATTCGAGATCTGCCCTGCCGTCCCTGGCGCCTGGAGCGACGCGGGCTGGAGCGATGGCGATGGATACATGAAAGTGGCGCGCCTCCTGACGAAGGCGCGCCACTGCCTCACTCCACCTCGCACGGCCACGCATAGGCTCCGCGCGGGCGCGAGCGGAACCAACAGAGCAGCGCGCCTGGCTCACACTGGCTCAAGTGTATCACCTGCCAGCGGGCGGCATGGCGCGCTGATGGATACGGAGCGCTGGCGAGCTACTCCGCCGAGCGCGCCTGGTTGAAGCGCTGCATCACTTCGGTCTGCCCCTGCTCGTAGGCTTCGCGGCCCAGCGTCATGGCGTCGCCGAAGCGTGTGCGCACGCGCTCGACCGCCGCCATCGCCAGATCAAGGATGGTAGGCGCGGCGCCATCCGCTGCGCCGCTGGCCGCGCCAGTCGCGCTGGCCGCGCCAAGGTCACTCAGGCCGTCGACGCCCACAGCGGACGCGCGGCTGGCTCGATTCGCTCTGGTCGCGCGCATCGCCTCGATCTCACGCGGCTGCGGGGTCAGTACCCAGACCACCGTCGCGCCAATCGCCACGCCGATGATCAGCCCGGCGAGAAAGCCGGAGCCTGACTTCTTCTGTCTCTTTGCCACAGTCGAACCCACCCTTTCGCCCGCTGCCGCCAGCGCGTTAGCTCGCTTCCGATACGCCGACCATGCGCCCGATGCGCTCCAGCAGGTCATCGCCATCAAATGGCTTCTTCAGCACCGAGACATTCGCATAGCGACCAGGATCCACCGCGATCAGGTTCTCGACGATGTCGGCCTCCGTGACCGCCGCCGTCGCCACGATCACTGGAATCTCCGCCGTGGCCTTGGCGCCGCGCAGGCTCTCCAGCACGTCCAGGCCAGAGACGCCACCCAGCCGCAGGTCCAGCACGATCAGGTCGGGCGGATCGCTGCGAGCCTCCTCGACGATCCGCGCGCCATCTTGCGAGACGGAGACGCGATACGCCGCATCTTCGAGCAGCATCCGCAGCAGCGTCAGCAGTTCCTCGCGGTCATCTATCACCAGAATACGCTTGCTCATACGACGATCCTCCGCATATGCGCGCTCGAACGCCGATGACTCAGTGTACTCATCAATGATCTGAATCATCCAGGCGCGCCACACTTCGCATACCGAACGGCGTCTAGCTGAAACGCACATCGCGTGCCGTCCTGCTTGTGCGCGGTCCAGGCGGCAGAGGAGAGAGCATGCGGTTATCGCGCGCACGGGGGCGATGGCGGGACGCCGCCGCATCAGCAAGCGGTGAGATGCGAATAGTCTCTGAGAATACAACCGCGTGGGCGGGCGCGGCGGTCACACAGGCAGCCAGAGGCGCCAGCGTAGGCGAGGCGCGGCGAGGCGATGGCGGCCTTGAGCAATCGCGTGGCGCCGTGGGGGAACGGGCGGCTGAAGCCGCAAGCTAGCTGGCCTGCGGGCCGCAAAGCCTGCGGGTTTACCCGCCCGTGCTACCACCCACCTACTCCGCCCCGTTGGCCGGTGTCGTGGCCGCGCTGGCGGTGGGCTTGGCCTGCTCGCCGAAGCGCTGGTGAGCGGCGCGCGCCTGCCGCCAGCGCACGACGCGCCGCTTCATGCGCAGCGCTCGCATATAGGCCCAGTAGATGGCGGGCTGCGTGACGAGATCGTGCGTCTCCAGTGTCAGCAGCGAGTAGCCACCGAATCCCTGCTTGTAGGTGTAGAGGCTGTACATATCCTCGCCTGGCTCCAGCGTCTCGGCAATGGCGCGGAAGTCGTAGAGATGGCAGCCGCGCGCCCGCCCCCAGCGAATCGCCGTCCACTGGAGCAGGTGGTTGGGCATGCGGTTGCGCTCGCGATTGGAGGAGGCGCCGAACATATAGGTCGCCACCGGCCCACAGCGCGCCACGATCAGCGCGGCGATGGGCTGGCCCTCGTGCTCGGCCATCAGCAGCGTGGCGGCGTCGCGCTCGCCATACAGCCGCAGGAAGTCCTCGTAGTGGCGGCGCTCGTGGATGAAGATGCCGTCACGGTCCGCCGTCTCGCGGTAGAGCGTGTAGAACGTGGCGATGTCGTCGCTGGCCAATGTCTCGCGCACGGTAACGCCCTTGCGCCCCGCCAGCCGGACGTTGTAGCGCCACTTCTCCTTCATATTGGCCAGCAGCGCCGGCTCGTCGGGCGTGATGTCGAGTACCCACGAGCGGCGTGGGTGCGTGGCGAAGGGATTGCGGCGCAGGCCGAGGCGCTGGAGGGCGTCGAGCCAGACCTGATCGCCATCGGCGACATTCGGCTCCAGCTTCAGCATGAAGGCGCCCTGCGCTTTGGCGACCGTGCGGGCGTGATCGAGCAGGGCGGTCAGCGCGGGCGAGGTGGGATCATCGCAGACCGGACCGCGCGGGGCATAGAGATAGGGCTGGCCGACGACTGGCGCCTTCTCGACAATCACCAGCAGCGCGGCGCGCAACTCGCCATCCTCCACGGCGCCCAGGCGCAGCGCGCGCGAGCCGAGGCGCCCGCCCAACTCGGCCCACTCCCAGGTCTGGGTGATGTTGCCCGTCGCCTGCGACTCCACGAAGCGATTCCACTGCTCGCGGTCGGCGATGACCTCTACCTGCATGCCTCTCCCTTTATGTCGTAGCGCGCGGAACCTCTCCCCCTGCCCCCTCCCCTCCGAGGGAAGGGAACCCGGGCCAGAGAAACAGCGGCGAATGGCCCTGTCTTCGCTATGGGGCCGACGCTGGCGTCTCTTCGTGGGTCTGGCGCTGGCGCCGCGCCTCGAAGCGTCGCCGCTGGCGTTTGCGTAGCGCGCGCCGCAACGAGACGGCAGTGGTGTACGGCCAGTAGAGCGCGGGGCGCAGCGGCAGATCCATCGTCGGGATGACCCTCCGCACCGCGCCGCCAAAGCCGCGCTTGAACTCGTAGACGCCGTACAACTCCTGCCCTGGCTCCAGTATATCCGGGATGGTGCGCCAGTCGTAGTGTTCGGCGCCGTGCGCCTTACACCAGCGCATGCACTCCCATTGGAGCAGATAGTTCGGGCGCAGCTTGCGATGTGCGGGCAGCCCCGACGAGCCGCTGTGCAGATTCCACGCCCACTTGCCCAGCACGGCCACGGTCGAGGCGGCGATGGCCTCGCCCGCGCTCTCGGCGATCAGCAGCGCCATCTGCGCGGTGGCGTCGCGCGCGGCGGCCTCGGCGGAGTAATGCGCCAGCATGTCGCGATAGAGGTCTTTGGGATAGACATAGAACTGGTCGCGCTCGCCGGTCTCCTTGAGCAGCCGATAGAAGGCGTCCAGATCGGCCTCGCCGGACCCCAGCCGCACGCTGACGCCCTTGCGCGCGCCCGCGCGGATGTTCTGACGCCAGGTGGTCATCATGCCTGCCAACAGCGCGTCTTCGTCGGGGCGCAGATCGGTCACCCAGGCGCTACGCAGATAGATGACGTGATCGGTGGGACGGAAGCCCAGCCGCCCCAGCGCGGCGGGCCAGCGCGTGTCCTCCTGCGGGACATTCGGCTCGATGCGGATGAAGAAGCCGCCACGCTTGCGCGCCTCGCGCCGGGCCGTGCGGATCAGCAGCGGCAGCGCGGGAGAGGTGGGATCGTCGCAGACCGGGCCGCGCGGAGCGTAGTAGAACGGGGCGCGCACGCCGCTGGCCTTGCTGGCCGAGAGCAGCATCGCGGCAACCAGCTGTCCACCTTCCAGCACGCCAACGCGCAGCGAGTCGCCGCGCGCGCCCTCGTCGGAGTGGTCAGCCCACTCGTAGGTCTGGCAGAGATGCCCGGTCGCAGCGGAGGCGATGAACTTATTCCACTGGTGGCGATCGTCAATCAGTCTGGCTTCCATCGTCATCCTTCGCTGACGTCTCGCGGCGACCTCTCCCCCTGTCCCCTCCCCTAAAAGGGAGGGGAACCCAGGCCGAGGTTTTGTGGCGTAGGGCGAGCGGAACCTCTCCCCCTCCCCTGCGAGAGGGGAGGGGAGACCCAGCCCAGGCGGGTTGGCGCGGGGGTGAGCGAATCGCTTGCCACGCGCGATCTATCGGCTCAAACGCTGGGCCAGCGTCGCATCGCCCCGGCTCCCCCTCCCTGAAGGGGAGGGGGCTGGGGGGAGAGGTTCCGCGCCCAGCCGGATGCGCAGTATAGCAGAGCCTGCCTGCGCTGGCAACGCACGCGGGCGGAATCTCCTACGCGCCTGCCACGTCGTCTTTCGCCCGCAGGATCGCCGCCACCACGTCGTAGGCGCGGCCCGGCGTCTC
>JAICVT010000489.1 GCA_025935235.1 Ktedonobacterales bacterium
ACCATCTCGACTCAAGGCGACCAGACGCAGGCGCGCAACACACCGCTCGCCCGGTTCGGCGATACGAGCGTCTTCGTCGCCGAGCTGGAGCGCGCCCTGCTCGATGGCGCGCTGAAGGTCGCCGCACCGCCGATGGAGCAAGAGGCGCTAGCGCTGGCCGAGACGGTGGCCGAGGCTCAGGCGCTGCGCGGCATGATAGACGCCGCCGTGCATAGCCTGAAGGATCTGCCCAGCATCGTCACCAATGGGCTGGCGCTGGTGGCGATTACTGAGCGCGCGGACCCACGCGACGCGCTCGTCTCGCGCGCGGGCCTGCGGCTGGATGAGCTGCCCAAGGGCGCAGTGGTGGCGACCAGCAGTCTGCGCCGCCGCGCTCAACTGCTGCATCACCGCCCCGATCTGCGCATCGTGGAGATCCGAGGTAATGTGGATACCCGCCTGCGCAAGACGCTGGCGCCCGACGGCCCCGACGCGACCATCCTGGCCGCTGCCGGCATGATCCGGCTGGGGCTAGAGCGGCACATCACCGAGTTGCTCGCCATCGAGACGCTGACCCCGGCGGCGGGCCAGGGCGCGCTGGCGGTGGAGACACGCGCCAGCGACCGCCGCGCCCGCCGCATCCTGCGCGTGATTGATCATCTGCCGACGCGACGCGCGGTGATGGCCGAGCGCGCTGTGCTGGCGGCGCTTGGTGGCGGCTGCCTGCTGCCGCTGGGCGCGCACGCCAGCGTCTCGGCGGATGGCGCGACGCTGCGGCTGCTGGCGGTGGTGGCCAGCCCCGATGGCCAGCGGCTGCTGCGAGCGGAGGGCACAGGCATGGCGACGCGCCCCGTTGCGCTGGGTCGCGCCGTCGCGCGCGATCTGCTGCGCCAGGGCGCGGGCGAGATCGTCGCCGCTGTGCTGGGCAGGCGAGCGCCATGACGACGAACACATCGCGCATGGCGCCTGACGACCAGCCGGAGATGGCGGACGCATCCGAGTCGGCGGAGCGCCCGCTGGCGGGTCGGCGCATCGCCATCACCCGCCCGCGCGAGCAGGCAGACGCCCTGGCGCGACGGCTAGAGGCGCTCGGCGCGCGCGTGCTGCTGCTCCCGGCGATCCGCATCGCGCCAATCGAAGATACCTCGCCGCTCGACGCCGCCATCGCGCGGCTCGGCGCGTATGACTGGCTGGTCTTCACCAGCGTCAACGGCGTGCGCGCCTTCGGCGACCGCCTGGCCGCAACTGGGCGCCGCTGGGATGACCGGGGATCGGCGCAGGTGGCGGCGATTGGCCCGGCCACCGCGCGGGCGCTGGAACGCGCGGGCGTTCCGGTGACGCTGACTCCCGACGAATATGTCGCTGAGGGTATCCTGGAGGGGCTGGGGATGGTCGCGGGGCAGCGGCTGCTGCTGGCGCGGGCCGACATCGCGCGGCGGGCGCTGGCCGAGGGACTGCGGCTGCGCGGCGCCGAGGTGGACGAGGTAGCCGCCTATCGCACTATCCCCCTGCCCGTCGCGCCGGAGCTGATCGCGCAGGCGTTTAGCGATCAGCGCGTGGACGCCATCACCTTCACCAGCTCCTCGACGGCGCTGGGGCTGCTACAAGGGCTGGCGGCCGTGGGGCGCGAGCCAGCCGAGGCGCTGCGTGGCGTGGCGCTGGCGGCGATTGGGCCGATCACCGCCGCGACCCTGCGCGAACACGACCTGGAGCCAGCGATTGTCGCCGAGGAGTACACTATCCCTGGCCTGACCACCGCGCTGGTGGCCTATTTCAGCGGGCGAGACGCGTCCACCGACGCTGCGTCTCAGGGAGCGATGTAGGTATGAGCGGAACCGCGCTGTTCGAGTTGCTGGCGGCGATCTGCGCGCTGCTGGCCGCCATCTTCATCTTTGATCAGCATCTGCACCGCCCGCGCCCGCACAAGCTGATGTGGACGCTGGGCCTGCTCTTCTACGGTCTGGCGGCTGGCGCGGACTTTCTGGGCGCGCTGGGCGGCTGGACGATCGGCGAGTACAAGGCGTGGTATTTCTTCGGCGGCGTGCTGACAGCAGCCTTCCTGGGGCTTGGCTCGCTCTACCTGTTGGCGCCGCGCCGGGTGGGCCACATCGCCACGACCATCGCTGTCGTGATCGGGCTGTACGCGGCGGCGCGCATCCTCTTCTTCGCGCCCTTCTCCGCCGCCGATGTCCACACGCTGGCGACCGCGCCAACCAGCCTCATCACCAACGTGCGCGCGTTCAAGCCGCTGCCGAGCGATCTGGAGGTGGCGGCGGTGGTGATGAACATCCCTGGCGCGCTGCTACTCTTTGGCGGCGCGGCGTGGAGCGCGCTCCAGTTCTGGCGCAAGCGCGCGGGCGCCTATCGGCTGGCCTCGATGGTCCTGCTGGCGCTGGGGTCAGTCTTCCCCAGCATCCTGACAGGGCTACAGGCGCTGGGCAATTCGAGCGGCGCGGCGCTGGGCGAGTTCCTGGGCGCGCTCTGCCTGCTGGCGGGACTGCTCATCAGCCTGGATGTCTTCACCGTCTTCCGCGTGCCGTTCACGCGCATCACGCTCTATGAGCGCGTCGCGCCCGCCACAGCGCAGCCCGCCAAGCCCAGTGCGGCGCCGCAGCCGTAGCGCCCCCTCCCCCAACCCCTCCCCCGCCGAGGCGGGAGAGGGGAGCCACTCGCGTGATGCGCGCAACCCCCGGCCACGCGTCAATCTCCCTGACATGAGTTCCCCTCCCTGAAG
>JAICVT010000312.1 GCA_025935235.1 Ktedonobacterales bacterium
GACCTCGGCGAGCTGCCCGCCGCCATCCTGGAGGACTGATCTCGCGCTGAGGCTATTCGACTTCCGCCTGGATGGCCTCCCAGGCCAGCGTCAGTCCCAACGCGGTGACAGCGCTGGCCGTCTCGCTCAGGCGGCTGGCCGCGCGCGCCTCGGCCAGCGGCATGCGGCGCGTGGTCATCCGTGCCTCGGTCGGATCGCGCTGTGGATCGCCCTCGGTCAGCCCGCGCGCCAGATAGAGATAGCTGCGCTGAGTCGAGATGCCCGGCGAGAGGTAGCAGGCGCACAGCGGATCCCAGCGCGCGGCGCGCAGACCCGTCTCCTCCAGTAGCTCGCGCTGCGCGGCCAGCAATGGATCCTCGCCCGGATTGATGGCGCCTGTGGGCAGAAACCAGCCCCAGCGCTGGATGGTGTAGAGAAAATCCTCGACCACCCAGATCTGCTGCTCGTCGTCGAGCGGCACGATGGTGACGTTGTCGCCGGGGTCCACCACCCCATACAGGCCGGGCGCGCCATCAGGCCGCAGCACCTGATATTCCGTCACGCTCAGCCAGGGATTGCGATAGGCCTCGCGAGCCGCGAGCGTGCGCCAGGGGCTGTCGGCGGCGTCTGGGCGGATGGGTGGCTGCTGACCCGACATGGTAGGTACACTCCTTCAGCGATCAGGCAGAGGTAGGCGCTGGCGGCGGTCGCTGACCGCCGCACGCTATCTTCGCCCGCGCGCGGCCTCGCGTCAATCCTCGCGATAATTCTCGCGATAATCCTCGCGCGTCTGGCGCCTTGTCGCGCTGCTGATGATTACAGCGATGTGTGATATTTGGCCGCGTGGCGTCGTACCTTTAGACAAGATGCGTGCAGCGTAGCATGCGACCGCCCCCATGTGGCCAAAGCGAGCGTGATGAGGCGCTCCCGACCACTGCGCGAGCCGCCGCAGGGATGCTGAACGACATCGCGAAACAGTCGCCTGCGCCCGCTGTGGCGCCGGGGCGACTGACCGCCGAGCGCGTCAGGGCCGATCAACGGTCATTCACAGGGACAGCAGGGTTTAGCGTGGTCTTGTGATAAATCGCGGCGTCTCGACGTAGTCTTGTGTGAGTTACCAAACTCGCGGCTGACAGGCCACGCCCTCTGGCGGGGAATGAAAGCCATCTGGAAGCTTCACGGCGCGCCGCCACCCACCTGTGGGCAGAGTTTCCACTCTGCGGGCGACATGGCGTGAAGCTTGACATCTCGGCGCCTCCGGCTTTGGGCCGTGGGGAGATGTCACAGTTCCTGCGCGATTGGATTGCTCTCACACAAGAGAGCGATTTTCCCCCGATGGACTCCGCTCGTGCGCCATGAAGCGACATGGTCAGGAGCCAACGGGCGTAGGACGTGTAGCGTCGACGCAGTTACCTTGTGTAGGTCTCTGCGTCCGATGTGTTGACAGAGGTGAACGCGCGCAGGTCGGGCTTCCGCAGCGGGTGTGGCCGTGGGACGCTCGACACGTTCACCTCTGTGTCGCGAAGCGCGGTGGGCGTCGTGTGGCGTCCGCGAGCCGCTTCGATTCCTCGGGTGTCGCTGCTTGGCGCGTGATCGCGTCAAGCGCTATCAGGAGGTTCAACTAGCATGCGACTGGGCGCACGCAAGACTTCTCTTGCTGCCCTGCTGACCCTCGCTGGCAGCCTTGCAATGCTGCTGTCGGGGTGTCAGACGGGTCCTGGCCCGTCGAGCGGCGGTCCGCTGCCCGACAGCCAGCAAATCTTCAAGGATCAGATCGGCGGCATCGCCGACATCAAGACGGTTGACCCGGCGGTCAACACCGACCTGTATTCCGCTGAAGTCATCGAGGTTCTCTGGCCTGGACTGCTCGTGCTCGACCCGAAACTGGCGGTCGTGCCGTGGGCGGCGCAGGCGATGCCAGACGTCAGCTCGGACGGCCTGACCTACACCTTCAAGGTCAAGCCCGGCCTCAAGTGGAGCGATGGCACCCCGATCACCTCGGAGACCTTCGCTTACTCCATCAACCGCGCCGAGAGCCCCTGCACCGCGTCCCCGGCGGCGTACTATCTGTACACCCTCAAGGACGCTGTCACCTTCAATACCGCTGAGACCTGCACCAACGGCAAGATCAGCGGAAAGGTCCAGACGCTCATCGGCGACTCGATCCAGACGCCAGACGCGCAGACCCTCGTGCTGACGCTGGAGCAGCCCGCCACCTACTTCCTTGAGGCGTTCACCTATCCGATCTCGTACGCGGTGCCGGAGCAGCTGATCACGCAGTTCCCCACCGACTGGACGCAGCACCTGACCGACAATGGTGGCTTCGGCGGCAACCTCTACAAGTTGACGCTGTGGAACCATGCCGGCAAGCTGACGCTCGACCGCAACGACGCCTTCTGGGGCCAGAAGCCGAAGCTGCGCGAGATTCAGATCACCTTCTACAAGGACACGACGACCGCCTACAACAGCTACCTGTCGGGCAAAGACGACATCGGCGGCGCGCCGACAGCGCAGCTAGCGGCAGCGAAGACCCACAAGGGCTTCCATCAGGTCGGCGTGCAGCAGATTGACTACAACGCGATGAACTGGAAGATCGCGCCGTTCAACGACGTGCGCGTCCGCCAGGCCTTCGAAATCGCGCTGGACAAGACCTCGCTGGCCAACACCGTGCTGCACGGCGCGGTTCAGGCGACCAACCACATTGTGCCGGACGGCATGCCGGGCTACAACCCGAACCTCAAGGGGCCGGATAACACCCAGAACCTTTCGGGCAACACCCAGCTGGCCAACCAACTCGCGACGGCCTATGCCACCGACACCAAGTGCGGCACTTCGTCTGACTTCAGCAAGTGCCCCGCTGTGACCTTCACCATCCCGTCTGGCAGCGTTGATAGCCAGAACGAGGCCGCTGCTGAGCAGCAGATGTGGGCCAAGGCCTTCCCAGGCTGGAAGATCACCATCTCCTCGATCGACTTCGACACCCTGCTGACCAACCTGAACGCTAAGACTGTCCAGTTCTGGGCGATTGCCTGGATCGAGGACTACCCCGATCCGCAGGACTGGCTGACGACCAACCTGGCGTGCGACAGCGCCTACAACAGCGGCAATGCTTGCGACCCGACCGCTGACAAGCTGATGCACACCGCTGACGCGAACCCGAATCTGCAAGAGCGCCTGACGCAGTACCAGCAGGCTGAGCAGATCCTGGTGACGCAGGTGGGCTGGCTGCCGCTCGATCAGGCGACGACGTGGTGGGAGATCCGCCCCTGGGTGGTGAACTTCAACGTTGCCGCTGGTGGTCTGACACCGCTGCAGACGTGGCAGCAGATCTACATCGCCAAGCACTAGTCCTCACCCGAGGACGGAACCACGGAGGCGAGAGCCGCTGACTGGAGCCACACGCCACCAGCGCTCTCCACTCCACGGCGGGGGTGATTCTCTCAATGAGAGGGTCGCCCCCGCTTTCTGTTGTGGACATCAGAGGGACGAGACCTCTCCCCCTGCCCCCTCCCCTTCAGGGAGGGGAACCCGCGGCACGGGTCGCGGCGGCTGTAGCTCCCCTCTCCCGCGAAGCGGGGGAGGGGTTGGGGGTGGGGGCGCTCCTACCGGAAGAGGTCGTCGGCGGAGCGCATGAGGATCTGCGCGCCGGAGCCGTCCGCGCGCTGATAGGGGTAGCCGCGCACGACCACGAAGGGCGTGCGATCCACCTTGCCGGTGGCCAGCTCGGCGGCGGAGGCGATCTCGTCGGCCACCGCCAGCACGCTGGAGTTCATTACGCGCCCGAAGTCGTCGGGTTGGCCGCGATAGTCGGCCAGCGGCGCCATCCCCGCCACGCCCAGCGCCACATTGACGATGCCCTGGCGCCACGGTCGCCCGAACGAATCGCTGATGATGACCGCCAGCTCCAGGCCCGTCCGCCGCGCCAGCTCAGCGCGCAGCCGCGCCGCCGAGCCATCGGGATCGCGCGGGAGCAAGCACACTACGTCCTCGCCCGGCACATTCGAGGCGTCCACGCCGGCATTGGCGCAGACAAAGCCATGGCGCGTCTGCGCGATGATCAGGCCGCGATCCATCCGCACGATGCGCGCGCTCTCGCGCAGCACGACCTCCACCTGACGCGGATCGCGTCCCCATTGTTGGGCGTAGCGCAGCGCGATGTCAGACGGCTCGATCGTCTTCAGGTCAATCAGCAGCCCCTCGGCTTTGGAGACGACCTTCTGCGTCACCACCAGGATGTCACCAGCGCGCAGCGATACCGCGCTGGTCGCCGCCGCCTCCAGCGCCATCGCCGCGAGGTCCGCGCCGGGCTGCGCTTCGGGCGCGCCCCGCAGCGGCAGAATCTGGATGCCCGCGGGTTCCGTATCTGGCGCGCGGGCGTCATCTGGCGTCATACCTGCTCCTCCGGCGCGCCGCGCTCCGCTGGGAGGCGTTGCTGGTCTGGGCTGGGGGCCGTCGCCGTGGCGCTCGGATGTGGCGCCCACAGGCCGCGCGCCAGCGCTTCATCGAGATCGTCAGGCGCATCCACGTCGAACGCCGCGCCCGGCGCGCGGAACTCGACCACTGGCGCGCCCGCCCGCCGGGCCTGGCGACGATGGCGCGCGAAGCTGCCGCGACCGTAGGCGATCGGCGCGAGCGCAGCCGGGCGCGCCAACAGCAGGTTTGTGCCGTCGCCAGCGCGATCGGGCGCCAGCGCCACCACGCGCTCATACAGCCGCGTCATCGCGACGAAGCGGCGGATATCATCCGGCGAGAGCAGCGGCAGATCGCCCAGCGCGATCAGCAGGCCGCTCGCGCGCTGCCCTGTCGCCCAGGCGCGCGCCTGCCGCAGACCGGCATTGAGGCCATCCCGCCGCGCTGCGCCCACGCGCTGCGCCAGCGGGATGGCCCCGCGCGACTCAGCCCACGCCAGCGCCGTCGGGTCTGGGCTGATGACGGCCACGCTCGCCAGCGCTCCCGATTCGAGCAGCGCGCGCAGCGTGATCGCGGCCAGCGCCAGCGCCAGCTCGCGGCGCTCGGTGGGCGTCAGCGCGCCCGCCAGCCGCGACTTCGCGCGGTCGAGCCGGTTGAGCGGAATGATCCCGAGCAGGCCAGTGAGGCCAGCGCCGCTGGTGGCTCCTGAGTTTGTCCGCATGGTCATCGCGCCTCCGCTGATGACGCCCGTGGGCGGCGGGCCAGGGTGGCGGCGAATGCCAGCGTTTCGCGCGCCAGGCGCTCGCGATCGGCGTGGTCGCGCATGATCGTCTGCGCGATGAGCGGCTGCACGCCCAGCGCTGCGATCTGGGGCGCGAGTGCGGCGTCGGCCTGGTCGAGCACGAGGCCATCGAGCAGCGCGCCATAC
>JAICVT010000484.1 GCA_025935235.1 Ktedonobacterales bacterium
CCCGTCGCCGGATCGCGCCGCCCGCAGGCGACAGCCGCCAGATACGTATCGCGCGCGGGCGCCAGCATCCCCGGCTCGACCACCGTGCCGGGCGTCAGCATGCGCGACACCGCCCGCTGGACGAGGCCGCGTCCCGGCGGGCTGACCTGATCGCAGATCGCGACACGATAGCCACGCGCCACCAGCCGCGCGGCGTAGACCTCGATGGCATGGGTGGGGACGCCCGCCAGCGGGACCACCTCGCCTGGCCCGAAGCTGCGCGCGGTGAGGGTCAGATGCAGCTCGCGGGCGACCGTCTCGGCGTCATGGTCGAAGAACTCGTAGAAGTCGCCGATGTTATAGGCCAGCAGCGCATCCTGATAGCGCGCTTTGATGTCGAGATACTGGCGGCGGGCAGGAGTAGGCATGGTAGTTCCGGCGCTCTCCGTGCAAGATGGCGACGCGCGACAATTGTACCACGGGCTGGGGAGAGTGGCGGGAGATGCACTTCATCCGCCGGATCATGCGACCCGACCCGTCAACGGCTGCCTGGCCGCTTCTCGCGACAGCAGGCGCGGCCAGAGCAACAGGACCAGCGCGGCTAACCCCAGCGCGGGGAGCGGCACTACGCTGCCATGGGCGATGAGCGCGGTCGGCGCGTCTCGCCCGCTTGCCAGCGCCGCAACCCCTGCCGCGAGTTCCCCTCCCTGAAGGGGAGGGGGCAGGGGGAGAGGTCTACCCGCGCAAATACGTCGTCATCCAGTGGATCATGCGGCCCACCCAGTCGGCGATGTGGTCGCGCTCCAGGAAGCCGTGACCCTCGCGCGGGTAGACCACCAGCTCAACCGGCACGCTCTGCTCGCGCAGCGCGTGGTAGAAGGCGTAGGCCTGGTTGACCGGCACGCAGGGATCTTTCTCGCCGTGGATGATGAGCGTCGGTGTCGTAACGTGCTTCGCGAAGCTGATGGCTGAGCGCTCGCGATAGACCTCCGGCTGCTCGTTGGGCTTCGCCTTCAGGAAGCGCTCGTCCCAGTCCTGGATGTTGGTCTGCGCGTGGAAGCTGTGGTAGTCGCAGACCCCCGCGCCCATCATGGCCGCCTTGAAACGCGGCGTCTGTGTCACGCCCCAGGCCGTCATGAAGCCGCCGTAGCTCCAGCCCGCGATGCCCAGCCGCTCCGGGTCAGCCAGCCCGCGCCTGACCGCCTCATCCACGCCCAGCATCAGGTCCTCGAAGTCTTTGCCGCCCATGTCGCCCAGCACGGCATCGGCGAAGGCCACACCGCGCCCGATGCTGCCGCGCGGATTGGGCCGCAGGATGGCGAAGCCCGCCGAGACGAGCGCCTGATTGATCCAGCCGCCGTAGTCGTCGGTGTGCGCTGAGGTCGGGCCGCCATGCACGACCAGAATCATCGGCGGCGCGTCTGGCCCCTCGTGGTTGAGCGGCGGCGTGTAGAGCGCCTGAATCTCCCAGCCATCCGCGCCTGCATAGGTGATGAGCTGCGACGGCACATGCGCCCACGTCTCCTCCGCCAGCGGATTCAGCCGCGTCAGCCGCCGCCAGTTGATGCCCTCTGGCGCATCGCCTGGCCCACCCAGCGCGCCATGATAAATCTCAGCGGGATGCTGGGCGTTGCTTAGCATCATGGCGAAGGCGCGGCCATCGGCGCTGGCGCTCAGACGGGGCTGGCCCCGCTCGCCGTTCAGCACGCCGCGCTCCAGCGTCGTCAGCGCGCCCGTCGCCTCATCCAGCACGCCGATGCGCGAGGCCACGCCGTCCCAGCCGCTCAGAAGCAGGCGCCGGCCATCGGGCAACCACTGGACCCAGCCCGGGCTGTACTCCACATCCGGCGTCAGGTTGCGCGCCGCGCCGCCAGAGGCCGGGATGACGAAGACATCGCCGCCGACCAGCCCGTGATCGCTCCACTCGCCAGAGACGTAGGCGATGCGCTGGCTGTCGGGCGACCACGCCAGCCCCGACGCCTGGCGGGTCAGGTGCGTGAGCTGGCGCACCGCGCCGCCGCCCGCCGCGACCACGCCCACCTGCCCGCGATACCAGTCCGTCTCATCTGGCCCATCGCTATAGTAGAGCGCGAAGCTGGCGCCATCAGGCGACCAGGCGAAATCCCAGACGGTCAGGTTGGGCGGCGTCACGGGCGCGGGCTGCCCACCCGCCAGCGGCGTCGTCCACAGGCGCGTGTGGCGGCCCGGCGTGACCTCGATCGGATCGCTGCTCGGCTCCGGCCCATGCAGCGAGGTGAAGGCGAGGCGCTGGCCATCGGGCGACCATGCCAGCGCCTGCGCGCCATTGGGCATGGCGCAGACGCGCCGCGCCGCGCCGCCCTGCGCGGGCATGACATAGAGCTGCGGCTTGCCGTAGCCGCCCTCCTCGGCGCGGTCGGAGAGAAAGGCAATCGTCTGGCCATCGGGCGACCAGCGGGCGCCCTGATCGTTCTTGTCACTCGACGCCAGCAGGCGCGGCGACTCGCCCTCGCCCGCCACATCCGCCACCCACAGGCTCATGCGCCGCCGCTGCTGCCCCGGCGCCCATTCCGCCAGTGTATAGGTCACCTGCTTGCCATCGGGCGAGAGCGCCGGATCATGTGGATAGCGCAGCGACGCCATCATCTCTGGCGTGATCGGCTGCCGCTGGATGATCGGCTGCTCCGCCGGGCTGGCCTGCGTCGCCGTCCGACTGGACTGGCTCGTGACGCTCGTGACATCAGATGCGCTCATGGTCTGCTCCTCATGTTCTGCCGGAACCTCACCCCCTCAGCCCCCTCTCCCGCG
>JAICVT010000473.1 GCA_025935235.1 Ktedonobacterales bacterium
ATCACGGGCGCGTACAGGCGCTCGCCGAGGCCGCGCGCGAAGCCGGCCTTGAATTCTGATCAGGTAGAACCATATGGCAAGAGCGGAAAAGGGCCAGTCCCAGGACGAGCTAGTCGAGAAGCTCGTCGCGGTGAATCGCACGGCGAAAGTCGTCAAGGGTGGCCGCCAATTCGGCTTCACCGCGCTCACGGTGGTGGGCGACGGCGCAGGCCGGGTGGGCTACGGCTTCGGCAAGGCGCGCGAGGTGCCGGTGGCCATCTCCAAGGCGATGACCCAGGCTCGAAAGAGCATGGTGACCGTCGCGCTGCGAAACGACACGCTCTACTACGCGGTCAAAGGTGTGCATGGCGCCACGCGTGTGTTGATGCAGCCGGCCTCTGAAGGTACCGGCGTCATCGCAGGCGGCGGCATGCGTGCGGTGCTGGAGTGCGCGGGCATTCGCAACGTGCTCGCCAAGAGCTACGGCTCGCGCAACCCGATCAACGTCGTGCGCGCCACGGTGAATGCGCTCGCGAAGATCCGCTCGCCGGAGGACATCGCGGCGAAGCGCGGCAAGAGTCTGGAAGAGATCACGGGCTGACACGCATGAACGCAGCACAAGGCAAGGCGCTCAAGGTCACGCTGGTCAAGAGCCTGCACGGCCAGCTCGCCAACATCGCCGCCAGCGCGCGCGGCCTGGGACTGCGCCGGATCCACCAGACGGTCTCGGTTGCCGACACTCCGGAGAATCGCGGCATGATCCAGGCCGCGGTTCATCTGTTGAAGGTCGAGCGCCCGAGCTAGAGAAAGATCATGACCATGCGACTCAATACACTGAAGCCCGCGCCCGGCGCCAAGCGGTCCCGGCTGCGCGTCGGACGCGGCGCCTCCGCCGGCCAGGGCAAGACCTGCGGCCGCGGCGTCAAGGGACAGCGCGCGCGCAAGGGCGGCTACCACAAGGTGGGGTTCGAGGGCGGCCAGATGCCCATTCAGCGGCGCATGCCGAAAGTCGGCTTCCGCTCCGCCATGGCGGCGACGCGCGCCGAGGTCAGGCTCAGCGAGCTCGCCAAGGTCGAGGGTGAGACCGTCGACCTCGAGGCATTGAAGAAGGCCGGCGTGGTGCCGGCAGAGGCCGAGCGCGCCAAGGTCGTGCTCTCGGGCTCGGTAGCTAAGGCGGTGACGCTCAAGGGCATCAAGGTCACCAAGGGCGCGCGGGCGGCGATCGAAGCTGCCGGCGGCAAGATCGTCGACGAGGCCTGACGGACTTCCGGCGGACCGCCGCAGGCCATCGTTCAAATCGAGACGGACCGCAAGACAGTTAAATCGTGGCGAAATCGACTCTCGCTAATCCAGCCGCTGCATTAGGCGAAGCTGCCCGTTTCGGGGAGATTCGCTCGCGCGTGCTGTTCCTGATCGGCGCCATGATCGTCTACCGGATCGGCACCTTCATCCCGGTGCCGGGCATCGATCCGGCCCAGGTCGCGCGCTTCTTCAGCCAGAACTCGGGCACGATCTTCGGCATCGCGAATCTGTTCTCCGGCGGCGCGCTGTCGCGCATGTCGATCTTCGCGATGAACGTGATGCCCTATATCTCGGCCTCGATCATCATCCAGATGATGTCGATGGTCGTGCCGAGCCTGATCGAGCTGCGCAAGGAAGGCCAGGCGGGCCAGCGCAAGATCACGGAGTACACCCGCTACGGCTCGCTCGTCCTTGCCGTCGTCCAGTCGTTCGCCGCCGCCGGCGCCCTGGTCAAAGGCGGGATGACGCTGATGTCCGGCGCGCAGTTCATGCTGGTGGCCACGATCACCATGACCTGCGGCACCATGTTCCTGATGTGGCTCGGCGAGCAGATCACCGAGCGCGGCATCGGCAACGGCATCTCGATGATCATTCTCGCGGGCATCGTCGCGCGCCTGCCGTCGGCCATCGGAGGCATGGCGGAGCAGGTCGGCAGCGGTGAGATGCAGGGCCCGTTCGCGCTCCTCCTCCTCATCCTCGTGGTCGCGGTCACGGCCTTCGTCGTCTACATGGAAAGCGCTCAGCGGCGGATCACGGTCAATTACGCCAAGCGCCAGGTCGGGCGGCGCATGTACGCGGCGCAGAGCAGCCATCTGCCCTTCAAGATCAACATGTCGGGCGTCATCCCGCCGATCTTCGCCTCGAGCATCCTGCTCTTCCCGGCGACGATCGCCAGCTTCGCGGGCACCGGCCAGGGCCAGATCGCGACCATAATGCAGGACATCTCGGCCGCCCTCGGCTACGGGCAGCCGCTGCACCTGGTGATCTACGGCGCGCTCAACATCTTCTTCTGCTTCTTCTACACCGCGCTGGTGTTCAACTCCCGTGATACCGCGGACAACCTGAAGAAGTCCGGCGCGTTCATCCCGGGCATCCGCCCGGGCCAGCAGACCGCCGATTACATCGACAAGGTGCTCACGCGCCTCACCCTCTGGGGTGCGCTCTACGTGGCGGCGGTGTGTCTGCTGCCGGAGTTCCTGGTCTCCCAGCAGGGCTCGCCCTTCGCCTTCGGCGGCACCTCGCTCCTCATCGTCGTGGTGGTGGTCATGGATTTTCGCGCGCAGCTCTCGGCGCACCTCATGTCCCACCATTATCCCGGACTCCTGAAGAAGGCCAATTTGCTCGGGTACGGCCGTACCGGCTCGGGCGGGTAACCACTTATGAAAGTCAGACCCTCGGTCAAGAAGATCTGCAAGAACTGCAAGATCGTGCGCCGCCGGCGCGTGGTCTACGTCATCTGCTCCGATCAGCGCCACAAGCAAAGACAGGGGTAAATGGTGGGGTTTTCGGTTAAACTACAACGTTTTTCTGCGCGGTAAGGCACCATGGCACGCATAGCCGGCATCAACATCCCGATGAACAAGCACCTGTGGGTGGGTCTGACGCACATCTACGGCGTCGGCCGCGCACG
>JAICVT010000590.1 GCA_025935235.1 Ktedonobacterales bacterium
ACGCTGATCGCCGTCGTGCCGGTCGGCCATCTGGATGACTCTGGCCAGCAGGATTGGCGGCGCATCCGGGCGCGGGCGCGGCAGGCGGTCTTCAACCGGCTCCGGCTGGTCGGCGTCACTGATCTGCAAGAGCATCTGAAGTTCGAGGTCAACTACGTCCCGCTCTCGTGGCGCAAGCGCTACAACCTGGCGCGCGGCGCGACGCATGGCCTGGCGCACACGCTGACTCAGCTCGGCTATCTACGCCCGCACAATCGCCATCCGCTCTACCACAATCTCTACTTCGTCGGCGCCAGCACGCATCCCGGCACGGGCGTGCCGACGGCGCTGGTCTGCGCGCATCAGGTAGCCGACCGGTTGACCGAAGAGATCCAGTCGCGGGCCTTGAGCGCGGCGCCCGCGCACATTTCGTGAGATTGAGGAAGGCAGGTGGTCACGATGCGCGCACGCCATGAGACTGACCGCCATGATACCTATCAGACGAAGTCGTTCCCCAAGATTCGGCGGACGCTGGCGATCACCTATGACGTGGTCCAGCGCACGCACAAGGTCCACGGCCTGATCGAAGTTGATGTGACGGACGCCCGGCGCGCTCTCCGGTCGCACGAGGAGCAGACTGGAGAGCGCCTCTCGTTTACGGCCTTCGTCATCGCGTGCCTGGCGCGAGCCGTCGCCGAGAACAAGATGATGAACGCCTGCCGCAAAGGCTCCAGGCGCCTCGCCATCTTCGACGATGTGGACGTGGCGACCGCCATCGAGCGTGAGTGGCAGGGGCGCAAGCAGCCGATCATTTATAGCGTCAGAGGGGCGAATCGGAAGTCGTTGCGCGCGATCCACGACGAGATTCGAGCGGCTCAGACGGCGGCGTTCGAGTCGGCGTGGGTGGGCTTCAATTTCGAGCGCATCCTCAGACGGATCCCGATCTTCGCGCTGAGAGGGTTGTGGGCCGCCTTCTGGTGGGCGCGGAGCCGCTACCCGCGCTTGCAGAAGACGTATGGTGGAACGGTTGGCCTCTCGGCGGTGGGGATGTTTGGTTACGGCGGCGGCTGGGCGATTCCGTTTTCTTACCACACGCTGGATGTGACGCTGGGCGGCATCGCCACGAAACCAGGCGTTGTGGATGGGCGGATCGCCATTCGCGACTACCTCGCCATCACGTTGAGCTTCGACCACGACATCATAGACGGCGCGCCCGCCGCGCGTTTTGCCGCACGCCTGCGCGAGTTGATCGAGAGCGGCTACGGTCTGCGCGAGGGTGAGAGCGAGCCGCCCGTCGCCGCTGACCAGCAGGCGGCTCCCACGCGCTAGCGCTTGCTCTCGGCGTTGACTTCGGCGCCCGCTATCGGGATGGTTGCTGGCGTCTCCTCCAGCGCAGCGGCCTCGCGCCGGTTGAGCGCGCGCGGCGTGGGGCTGAGCAGCAGCAGCGCCGCCAGCGCGATAATCGTGGCGCCGCCGACCGCCAGACCCTGGCGCACGCCCAGCGTATCGCCCAGCCAGCCCGCCAGGAACATCCCCGCCGGATTCATCGCCATGGCGATCAGCGAGATGAAGCTGACCACGCGGCCCATCATCCGCAGCGGGATGAGGCGCTGGAGCATTGCGCCGCTCAGCACCTCCGGCACGGCGAAGCCGACGCCCATCACCAGATAGGCCGCGTCGAGCGTCAGCGCGTCGCGCGCCATGCCCATCGCCACGATCGCCGCGCCAAAGACCAGCATCGCGCCGATGATGATCTG